>JBOFSK010000294.1:0-14191 GCA_051651505.1 Aeromonas sp. | reverse complement strand
TACCCGGCAGATTTGACCAGATAGTGCTCCAGATCCCGATAGGTGAAGTGGAGCAGGTCGCCATGGATATTGACGATCTTCATGTTGGCGCGCACCTCCACCTTCTCGTGGACCAATGCTTCGTTGTAGCGGGTGAGTGCCTTGGGGTAGAGGCGTAGCACCCGATCCGGATACCAGCCGCTGTGACGGATAAAGCGGCCGAACACCCAGGAGAGGCGTGGCAGCGAGTAGATGGTCTCACTGGCGGGATTGGCCATTACCTCGGCGATGGCGGTTTTCAGCTCGGGGGTGAGTCGTTCGTCGGCATCCAGCCACAGCACCCACTCTGACTGGACGTGAGATTGGGCCAGTCGGCGCTGCTTGCCAAAGCCAGGCCACTCCTTGTTGACGAAGAAACGGGCACCAAATTCGGCGGCAATGGCTGGCGTCTCATCTTGGCTGCCTGAATCCAGAATAACGATCTCATCCACCAACCCGTCGAGGGAGGCGAGGCACTTGCGCAGGTTATCGGCTTCATTCTTAACAATCAGAACGGCAGCCAGCGTCGGTTTTTTCACGAAATGGGGCTCACGGTTATTGCCCGACTGGGGGGGCAGGTTCGAATCGGCGCCTATTCTAGCCTAAAAGCAGGGCTGGAGCATGGCCTGGCTGGGGCAACCCTCTGGTCGGATGATCAAGAGGGAAAGTGCAGCGTAAGGATCTTCTGTTATTTATCAGGGCACTCTTGGGGCATAATCTTGCCCAGTGATGATTAACCGCCGGGCCCGCCCCGAGAGAAGATACGCGATGAAAATATTGGTGATCGGCCCATCTTGGGTCGGCGACATGGTGATGTCCCAGAGCCTCTACAAGGCGATTAAGACCAACCACCCGGAGTGTGAGCTGCACGTGATGGCGCCATCCTGGTGCTGCGCCCTGCTGGAGCGGATGCCGGAGGTGGACAAGGCGATCACCATGCCCCTTGGCCACGGTGACTTCAAGCTGGTGGCACGCCGCCGCCTCGGCAAGCAGTTGACGGCCGAGCAGTACGATCAGGCCATCGTCCAGCCCAATTCGCTGAAATCTGCGCTGATCCCCTGGTTTGCCGGTATTCCGCTGCGCACTGGCTGGAAGGGTGAGAGCCGTTACGGCCTGCTTAATGACCTGCGCAGTAACAAGTCCGCCTTTCCGCTGATGGTTGAGGGCTATCTGGCACTCGCCTATCCCAAGGAGCAGATGAAGAGCCGGGCTGATATTCCGACCATTCCGCACCCGGCACTGCACGTCGATCTGATCAATCAGAGCAAGGCGCTGGATCGGTTGGGGCTGGATCGTGCCCGGCCGGTGCTGGTGCTCTGCCCCGGCGCCGAATTTGGTCCGGCCAAGCGCTGGCCAGAGGGGCACTACGCCGTGGTGGCCCAGCAGCATCTGGATGAGGGGTGGCAGGTGTGGATCTTCGGCTCCAACAAAGATGTACCGGTCGGCAACACCATCCGGGACCGGGTCAATCTGCTGACCCGCCCTAACTGCCATGTGCTGGCGGGCAAGACCAGTTTGCACGAGGCGATCGATCTGATGGCGCTGGCCAGCCGGGTCATCTCCAACGACTCCGGCCTGATGCACATCGCCGCCGCCCTCAACCGGCCATTGATCGGCGTCTATGGCTCCACCTCGCCGCTCTACACCCCGCCGCTGGCGGATCGGGTCGAGATCGTCCACACCGACATCGAGTGCCGCCCCTGCTTCAAACGTACCTGCAAATTCGGCCATCTCAAGTGCCTGCTCGACTTGCCGCCGGAGCAGGTGATCGACGCCTGTAACAAGCTGGAGCAGAGCCAGTAAGATGCCCTACCGTCTGCTCTACAACCTGCTGATCCATCTGGGATTACCCCTGGCACTGCTGGCGCTCTACAAGCCCAAAAGGGGCAAGCCCGGTTTTGGCGAGCGCTGGGCCGAGCACCTCGGGCGGCTGCCTACCACCGGACAGGGTGCCCCGCTGTGGATCCATGCGGTGAGCGTGGGGGAGACGCTGGCCATCACCCCGTTCATTCGTGCCCTCAAGGCCGAGCGGCCCGATCTGCCAATCCTGCTTACCACCACCACCCGCACCGGTGCCGAGCAGGCCGCCAAGCTGGGGGATCTGGTGGTGCATCGCTACGCGCCGCTCGACTACCCTTGGGCTATTGCCGCCTTTCTCGACACCTGCAAGCCGCGCGCGCTCTGGGTGATGGAGACCGAGCTGTGGCCCAACTGGCTGGCCGCCTGCGAGGCGCACCATCTGCCGGTGACCATCATCAATGCCCGTCTTTCCGAGCGATCCTGCCAGCGCTATGCTCGCTTCCACGGTGCCTTCGACGCCCTGAGTCGACCACTGACTCACCTGCTCTGCCAGCATCAGGATGACGCCGACCGCTTCGCTCGTCTTGGCATCGATCGTGCGCGGTTGGCGGTGACCGGCTCCATCAAGTTTGACATCCAGTTTGGTGACGAGGTGCAGACCAAAGGGCGCGCCCTGCGTCAGCAACTGGGCGCTGAGCGTCCGGTCTGGATCGCCGCCAGCACCCATCTGGGTGAGGATGAGCAGGTGCTGGCCGCCTTCGATCTGCTGCTCAAACACCATCCCGATGCGTTGTTGATATTGGTGCCGCGCCACCCCGAGCGGTTCGATCGGGTGGCCGAACTGTGTGCCCCTTATGGCTGTGTACGGCGTACCAGTAACGCTGTGGTGGGGGCGCAGGAGAAGGTCTATCTCGGCGATACCATGGGCGAGCTGCCGCTGATGCTGGCGGCGGCGGATGTGGCCTTCGTCGGTGGCAGTCTGGTGAAGATCGGCGGTCACAACCTGCTGGAGCCGGCGGCGCTTGGCAAGCCCTGTCTGACTGGCCCCGCCTACTTCAACTTCAGTGACATCACCCGCCAGCTGGTGGCGCAGGGGGGCGCCGCCATCGTGGCCGATGCCGCCGCCCTGGGCGAGCAGGTGAGCCAGCTGTTTGCTGACGGCAGTGCCCGCCGCGAGATGGGGGAGCAGGCCCGCGCCGTGGTGCTGCGCAATCAGGGGGCGCTGGTCCGCACCCTCTCGCATTGTCTCGCTGCGCTGGAAAACGACTGACCCCCAGCCATTCACATCCGGTCATGCAGACAAGATGGCAGCTATAAAAAACGGAGCGCGATGCGCTCCGTTTTTTATGGCGGCTAATCGGTTTTCACCCCTGCTGAGATCTGGCCGTTCGGGGGGGCTTGTGGCCCCCTCGTCGGTGCACCTTCAGCGTTATCGGCGGCATGCTGATCGAATCAGGCTCGCAGCGCACCTAGCAGGGCATGGGCGGTGGCATCGGATGAGGCGGGATTTTGCCCGGTGATCAGCAGGCCATCTTGTTCTACGTGGCTCTGCCAATCCGCAGCGCAATGGTAATCTGCGCCGTTTTCCTTAAGCATCTCCTCGATCAGAAAGGGCACAATCTCGGTCAGGCCAACGGCATCCTCTTCACTGTTGCTAAAACCGGTCACTCGCTTGCCGTGTACCAGCGGTGCGCCGTTATTGTCTTTGGTATGGCGCAATACGGCCGGTGCGTGGCATACCGCTGCCACTGGCTTGCCTTGTCCGATCGCCTGCTCGATGAGGGCGATGGAGGCAGGGCTTTCAGCCAGATCCCACAGCGGGCCGTGACCCCCCGGATAGAAAATGGCATCAAACTCGTTTACATCGATACTGGCCAGCGGCCGGGTGGTCGCGAGGGCTGCTTGGGCAGAGCTATCTTGATCAAAGCGGCGAGTAGCCTCGGTGCGCGCACTCTCATCGAAGCTCTTGGGGTCGATGGGGGGCTGGCCACCGAGCGGAGAGGCCAGGGTCAGGGTGGCTCCGGCGTCATGAAATACGTAATAGGGTGAGGCAAACTCCTCGAGCCAGAAACCGGTAGCCTGGCCGGTGTCACCGAGGCGGTTGTGGGAGGTCAGTACCATCAGGATTTTCATCGGGACTTCCTTGGGCCGCAGGGCGGCGATCTGTGTTTGGACGCTGTAGAGACATCTTAGCGTTGGCGCTATGATTCGGTAATTTTAAAAAATTCATTTCAGGTATCGAAAAAGTGAATATCTTTCGCCGTGACCTCAACCTGTTGCTGGTATTTCAGGTGCTTTATCAGGAGCGCAATGGCTCGGTTGCAGCCGAGCGGATGGCATTAAGCCAGCCTGCACTTAGCCACAAGCTTGGCAAGTTGCGCAGGGAGTTTGGTGATCCGCTTTTTATCCGCGCGGCGAGAGGGCTTACCCCGACTCCGCTAGCACACCAGCTGGCGCCTGAGGTGCAGCGGCTGGTGGCTAGCCTGGAAGGATTCTACGCGCGCAGTGAAGGGCATGACTTCTTGCTGCGTGCCGAAAAATTGCATCTTTTTACCACGGATTACATGGAACAGACCCTGCTACCCCGTCTGTTGCCCCGGTTGCGGGCCGCGGCGCCCGAGCTGGTGCTGGTGACCCACAACACTCGCGGTATCTTGCCCCGCGAGGAGCTGGAAAAGGGCATCTGCGATCTGGCCATCGCCGGTTTTTACCAGCAGTTGCCGGAGAGCTTGCGTCAGCAACGCCTGCTAAGTGAGCAGTTTGTGGTGCTGGCATCGCGCCACAACAAGGTGTTGCAGGGGGGCTCCCTGACGCTGACTGGGTTTGTCGCGTGCGAGCATCTGTTAACCACCCTGACGGGTGATCTGCACGGTATTGTGGACACAGCACTGGCCCGGGAGGGATTGACCCGTAAAGTGGTGGCAGGGCTCTCCAGCTTTTTGGCTCCCACCCGCTTGTTGGGGGGAAGCGACTGGCTACTTACCTGTCTCCACTCCCTCGCTAAGGAGGCGGTTGCGCGAGATCCCGAACTGGTGATACATCCATTGCCGCTTGCCCTGCCGCGGGTCGACGTGATGCAAATCTGGCATGGTCGCACCGAGCAAGATCCCTTGCGGCGCTGGCTCCGCCAGCAGATCCGCGAGGTCGCCGATGAACTGGCTGCCGAGTGCGCCTAGGGTTAGGTGACGGAACTATGGTCACTATGTTGGAAGCGTTGCTGCGGCGCTGATCTGTGTCAATGATGGGCTGACCGTTGGCCTGCTATCTTGCACTGACATCGGCGCATATTCCCTATTGCAACATGGACTGCCTGGCAGCAGAAACGATTCTGCGCAAACTGGCTGGTGAAAAGCGGCAAGAAGATACCCAGCGTCTTGTTTGCCAACGGCACAAGCGTCAAGTTCATACATCATTAACGAGGCAACCATGTTCAAAGCACTTTTACTGGAAAACCAAGATGGCAAGACCATTCCGACCCTGACCCAACTGGCCGAGAGCCAGTTGCCTGAAGGCGAGGTGCGGGTAGCGGTGAGCTATAGCTCGATCAACTACAAGGATGGGCTGGCCATCACCGGTAAGGGTAAGATTGTGCGCCAATGGCCACTGGTGCCCGGCATTGACTTCGCCGGTACCGTGCTCGAATCGGCTGACAGCCGTTATCAGCCAGGTGACAAGGTGGTACTGACCGGCTGGGGCGTGGGTGAAGGCCACTGGGGCGGCATGGCTGAACAGGCACGGGTCAAGGGCGACTGGCTGGTGCCGTTACCTGCCGGGCTCGATGAGCGCCAGGCCATGTGCATCGGCACCGCCGGTCTCACCGCTATGCTCTGCGTGCTGGCGCTGGAAGAGGCGGGCGTTACCCCAGCAAGCGGTGAAGTGTTGGTGACCGGCGCTGCCGGTGGTGTGGGCTCCACCTCGGTTGCCCTGCTGGCGGCCCTTGGCTATCAGGTGGCGGCGCTGACCGGTCGTCCGCAAGAGCAGGGTGCGATGTTGACCGCGCTGGGGGCCAGCCGCATTGTGCCGCGCAGCGAACTGCTGGTGCCTGCCAAGCCGCTCGAAAAGCAGCTGTGGGCTGGCGCCATTGATACCGTGGGCAGTCAGGTACTGGCCAAGCTGCTGGCCCAGATGAACTACGGCGGCGCCGTGGCTGCTTGTGGTCTGGCGGGTGGTTTTGATCTGCCGACCAGCGTAATGCCGTTCATCCTGCGTAATGTGCGCTTGCAGGGGGTGGATTCGGTGACCTGTCCGCTGGCGCGTCGTCAGTTGGCATGGCAGCGACTGGCGCGGGATCTGCCCGCCAGCTTCTTTGAGCAAGCAGTGACCGAGATGGGGTTGGAGCAGGTGGTTACGGCCGCCGAGGCGATCACCCTCGGCCAGATTGCCGGACGCACTTTGATTAAACTTTAATCACCCCCTTGACTGGCGAGCCTAGCATTTGCGGATAAAATTGGAGTGCGGGTGAACGGTCCAAGGAGAGTGAAGATGGGTGGACACAAATCGGATTATGACTACTCTGATGACGAGTGGGATCCAGAATCTTGGGAAGCTGAGTTGGATCAGTGGGAGCGCGAAAGCTGGCAGGATGATGACCCTCTCGATGATCAGTGAACCACGGCATTAAAAAATCAGGCGGGCGTTGAGCCCGCCTGATTTTTTTGCCGAGCTCACAAGGCTGATCGATCGCCCTTGGTCAGGGTCGAGCTGCTGAGTAGAATGCAAAATTCAACGGATACTCAAGGATCACTATGCGACTCCCCTTCATACTGCTGGCGGCCCTGCTGGGCGGCTGTGTCTCCAACGATGATCCCTGCGAGAAGATGTGGAGCGAGGTGGGGGAAGCGGATGGCAAGCTGGGCTTCACTCTCGAGCGGGTGGCGTACCAGCAGGAGCAGTGCGGCAGCAAGGTGGATGGCGCGCAGTGGCTGCTGGGGTATCAAAAAGGACTGGCTTGGTATTGCCGCCCAGAGCACCTCTATTTAGCGGGTCGCTCTGGCAGTGAGTATCGCGGGGTGTGCCCTAACGATACCCAGGCTCGCAGATTATTTGAGCAAGGGCGCCAGAGCTGGACTGATCAATAGTGTCCGACAGTCGGGTGCTACTTGTCTTTTAGCCGCAGTGGTTGGCACAAATACTCCTTGTCATTGGCGCTGCGAGCGCATTTGGCACAAACAAACTTGGGTTTGCGCACTATCTTGCGCAGCGTCTTGAGATCGGTTGGGATCTCGTGACGGCGCCACTCACACAGGGTTTTATTGCCCATAACAACACCTCTACGACACTATGCTCCCATAGTAATCATTTTTGAGTGGGAATAAACAGACAAAGCGTGCTGCCGGGCGAGATCGCGATTAACCCCTTTGCGAGAGGATCACTGGTAGAGAAACTTGGTGAAGATCAGTTCACGGACGGCTTTTTTGCCACTCTCTTGTACCAGTAACTCGTTAACCCGGGTCTCACACTCCTTGCGCAGATCTTCGCGACTGGCCAGGGATTTAATCTGTTCGGCCTGCTTGCTGCCCATCAGGCGGATGATGGTGTCACGGATCAGCGGGTCATGCTGCTCCAGTAGCTTGAGGTCTGCTTTATTTTCTACCATCAGTTCCACTGACACCCGGATATAGCCCAGGGTTTTGCCATCGCTCAGGTAGTTGGTGATGATGTCGGGCTCAAGGGCATGATAAGAGACGCCGCCTTGGCCACCGGTCTGGGTATTCTCTGCAGGTGATTTATATTCTGCGGCAGCCAGCCCATGCAGCGGGCTATAGCTCAACAATAACGCCAGTATAATGTTCAATATTTTCATATAGTTGTTTTATTAGCGGCTGATGTCCCATTTTTGATGTTGCTGGCGGGATCGTCAAGAACAGATGTTCTTACATTTGGTCATTGATTTACGGATAATAAACCGGATTTTAACCTGAACACGGAAATCTCTGGATGGTGACGCTGTGAAGTCCGAGTTAACTGTTCCCTTGGTGCCGTTAAGTGGCTGGCTGGCACCGGATCATTGCGAGTTGCCAACGCGGCTGCGCCCCTGGTTACTGGAACCGGGCTCTATGACGGGGCGGCTACGTCAGCATAATCGCCACTTCTCGGTGGAGTGGCTGGGTAATCATCAGTGTGCTCTTAATGCTGATGAACAGTGGCTGGTGGATGCCCCCACCCGTGCCGGGATCTGCCGTGAGGTGATCCTACACGGCGATCGCGGACCTGCGGTGCTGGGTTGGACCCTGTTTGCCGATGTGGCACTGGAGGGCAGTGGGCTGGCTGATTTGGGAGATCAGCCGCTCGGTGAACGGGTCTTTGGTAGCGAGCCTGCTCGTCGTGATCATCTGCAACTGGCCCGTTTCGAGATAGTTGCCAATGGGCGTTGCCCGGCAGCCACCGTCTGGGGTCGTCGTTCCCGTCTGTTTCTTGGGCCGTGGCCGCTTTTAGTGCATGAGCTGTTTCTGCCCTCTCTCATTTGCGACAAGGAGTTGGAATGAATTTGCTAACCAAGGAGCGGGGACTGGCTTACTTGCAGTTGGCCCGCGTCGACAAGCCCATTGGTACCTTGCTGTTGTTGTGGCCCACCCTGTGGGCATTATGGCTGGCAGCGGATGGTGTGCCCAATGCTTGGGTGCTGACGGTTTTTCTAGTTGGGGTGTTTTTGATGCGCTCGGCCGGGTGCGTCATCAACGACTATGCAGACCGCCACTTTGATGGCCACGTCAAACGTACCTCTGGCCGGCCGTTGCCCACTGGCAAGGTCGATCCCCGCGAGGCTCTGGCGCTCTTTTTGGTGCTGGCGCTGATCTCGTTCGCGCTGGTGCTGACCCTCAATCCGCTGACCATCAGCTTGTCATTTGGCGGCTTGCTGCTGGCGGTCAGCTACCCCTTTATGAAGCGCTTGATTGCCAGCCCCCAGTTGGTGTTGGGCATGGCCTTCTCCTGGTCGATCCCCATGGCGTATGCGGCGCAGGCCAATGCGTTGCCATTGGTGGCCTGGCTGTTGTTTGGCGCTAATTTGCTGTGGACTGTGGCGTATGACACCCAATATGCCATGGTCGATCGGGATGATGATCTCAAGCTTGGTCTCAAGTCCAGCGCCATCTTGTTTGGTCGCCACGACAAGCGGATCATCGGGGTCCTGCAACTGATGACGCTGTTGATCTTACTGGTGATCGGCCAGTTGATGGCGCTGGGGCCTTGCTATTACTGGGGGGTGTTGGGGGCGGCAGTGCTGTTTGTCTATCAGCAGCGACTGATTCGTGAGCGGCAGCGGGAAGCCTGCTTTCAGGCCTTCCTCAATAACAACTATGTGGGTGCACTGGTATTTGTCGGTCTGGCCTTTGACTTGTTGCTCCGCTGACCCGTTTGATAGAAGCAAGAAGGCCGCATGATGCGGCCTTCTTGCTTATTGCGATCGCTGTCGCGACCGGGTGCTTAGCGTTGGTTGCCCGCCTGAATGGTGCGGCGGATCTTGTTGCTCAGCAGCGGCACTATGTTGTCAGCCAGTGCCTGGAAGCGGCCCAGATCCGGTTGGCTGTCAGCATTGAAGTAGCCCTCTTTGCGCAAGGTGTGGATCAGGGTACTGAACAGCTTCTGGTCGAAGAACTCGGGGGCGTTGATGCCGTGCAGGGTGCCGAGTCGCTCGGCCATCATCAGGCCATCAGCTTCTAACTGCTCGGCCTCGATATGGGGCTGGGCCAGCACCCGAGTGAGCACAATGGCGTAGCGTTGCAGAGTTTCCTGAATGCTCTCGGCCAAGAGCAGCAGTCGCATCTGGTTGCCCGGGTTGACCCAGTAGCCGCCGTCGCGTATCTCAATGAGCTGCTGCGCCTGCAAGGCGGTGAGCAAGTTGTCGACCAGTATCGCCAGATCGTCTTCCTCGTAGCGCAAGAACAGCTCGGTCTTGAGCAGTGGATAGATGTCGATGCAGCGGGCAAGGATCTCACTGTGGGAGATCCCCTCGCACCGTTCGATCAATGCTGCCACCAGCGAGGGCACCGCAAACAGGTGCAAGATATTGTTGCGGTAGTAGGTCAGCAGGATTGCCTGATAGCGATCCAGGCTGACAATTTGGCCCAGCTTGTCCTCGGTTACCTCGAACTTGTTGAGCTCCATCGCCTGATCCAGCAGGGTATCGGCATCTTCCTCGGGCAGGGTGCTCTGCTCGCTGTAAGGTACCGCTTTAAGCAGATCCAGGTAGGTGTTGAGCTGAGCCTTGAGCTCGTCACGGGTCAGCGCGTGGCGCTCTGCTGCCAGTAGTGCCAGTGCGCTCAGGGTCAGGCCATTGACGGCAGCGGCGGCATTGATGCGGGTCATCAGCAGGTCGGCCAGCTCGTTGACTGTGCCTGCCATCCACGCGGGCCTATCTTCTTGTCCTATGTCATCTTTCCAGGCGGGGATCTGGTCGTTCAGGTAGTTGTTCAGGGTCAGTGGCTCACCGAAGTTAACAAAACCACGACCGTAATTGCGCAGCTTGCGCAAAATGCCGAGCACCTGCCAAAAGCTTTCTTTTTCCTTGCGGCTGCCCTTGAGCTCGTTGTGATAAGTGTTCACTTCCATCACATGTTCGTAGCCCAGATAGACGGGCACCAGAGTGACCGGGCGATCCAGCCCGCGCATCATGGCTTGCAGGGTCATCGCCAGCATCCCGGTTTTTGGCGGCAGCAGGCGGCCGGTACGGGAGCGGCCCCCTTCAGTGAAGAACTCCACTGAGTAGCCCTTGGCAAACAGTAGATTCAGGTATTCACGAAATACGGTGCTGTAGAGCGGGTTGCCCTTGAAGGTGCGCCGAATAAAGAAGGCGCCACCATGGCGGAAGATCGGGCCTGCTGGCCAGAAATTGAGGTTGATGCCCGCTGCGATATGGGGTGGCACCATGCCCTGGTGATAGATGACGTAGGAGAGCAGCAGGTAGTCCATATGGCTACGATGGCAGGGGACGTAGACGATTTCGTGGCCGTCTTGCGCCAGCTGGCGGACCTTCTCGGCGCCATTGACCGACAGGCCGCGGTAGAGCTTGTTCCACAGCCAGCCGAGGAAGCTCTCCCCCAGCCGGATCAGCCGGAATGAGAAATCAGAGGCGATTTCGTCCATATAGCCATGGGCGCGTTTTTTGGCTTTCTCCAGGCTAATGTTCTCTCGTTGCGCCTCTTCTGCAATTGCTTGCTGGATCACTCCGGAGTCGAGCAGTTGCTTAAAAAGCAGATTGCGGTTAGGCAGCTTGGGGCCAGTGGCGGCCAGTTGCTGGCGACTGAAGTGGGTGCGGGCCACTCGCGCCAGTTTGTGGGCGATCGCCTCATCCGTTCCGTGTTTATCTGCCATGTAGCGCAGGGAGAGCGGGGGAGAGAAACGCACCAGATTTTCGCGTCCCTTGAGGATGATGATCAGCGCTTTCTTGAGCCGATTCGGCGCTAGGCTGCTGATGATATTGAGGCTGGATGCCTCTTCCCCTTCCCGGCCCGGGGCGCGCCCCCAGAACAGCGTGATTGGTACCACCTGGATATCCAGAGCGGGATCCTGCTTGTGCAGATCCAGCAGCTGGTGGAACTCTTGCAAGAACGGCAGCGGCTTGCTGCGTTTGCCGAACAGGGGGGGGGGGCGATCCAGGCAGACGAAGCGCGGTAACAGTTGACCGTTTAGCTCCAGCGGGGTGAATGGGCCAGGCAAACCAAGATCCTCGCAGCACTGCTGCAAGGTCATCAGGTCGGTGATCGAACTGGTTTTTAGGGCATAGACGATGGGTCTGGCCGGATCCAGATTCAGCTCATCAATGGGGTTTTCCGGCAGGCTCTTGTGGTTGACCAAGCCATGGACCGGCCATTTTAAGATGGCTCTGGCAATCTTCTGTCCTAGGGACATGTGCGTCTGCTCTCCAAAAAAATGCGGCGTGAGCATAGCAAATCAGCGCGCCCTTGTCGCCGAGAGGTACGATGAGTTGGTTGAACATAATAAAGCAGTGCTAAATCCATGCCGGGTCACGACAAATGTCAGCTGTGCCTTGCCTTGGCCAGCACACTGTATATACTGCCAGTGTGCTGTATAAAAAAACAGGTGCCAATGCGATGAAACCTCTAACCCCCCGCCAGGCTGAAGTACTGGCGCTGATCAAGGCGAATATGACACAGACCGGCATGCCGCCGACCCGTGCCGAGATTGCCCAGAAGCTTGGTTTTAAGTCAGCCAATGCGGCTGAAGAACATCTAAAGGCCCTGGCCAAAAAAGGGGTCATTGAGATCATACCTGGAACCTCTCGTGGCATCCGTCTGTTGATCGAAGAAGTCGCACTGGAAGAGAGTGGCTTGCCTCTGATTGGCAAAGTGGCCGCTGGTGAACCTATTTTGGCTCAGGAACACATTGAGAGCCACTATCAGGTGGATCCGGCCCTGTTCCATCCCCGCGCTGATTTTTTGCTGCGAGTGCAGGGGATGAGTATGAAGAACATCGGTATTCTGGATGGTGACCTGCTCGCGGTGCACAAGACTCAGGAAGTGCGCAACGGCCAGGTGGTGGTGGCTCGCCTCGATGAGGACGTCACCGTCAAGCGTTTCCAGCGCAAGGGTAGCCAGGTATGGCTGCTGCCAGAAAATGAAGAGCTCTCTCCTATTGAGGTGGATCTCTCTTGCCAGCAACTCACGATCGAGGGGTTGGCGGTCGGGGTGATCCGCAACGCCGACTGGATGTAATCACTCCTTCGTTATCGCCTTTGCCACCGCACGGCCTCCCGAGGGAGGCCGTGCGGTTTTTGGGTGCCCTCCTGTTATATCAAGCGGCTGTTCTGCCTGAATAGGTTTGTTGCGCGCAAGCCACTACCAATGATGCATTTCGGATATATGCTCAGATCAGTGTTTCATCATCGAGGTGACGCAGAGCGTCTCCCTCGATGTTGGGCCAATAAGCCATCACAGGATTGGTGGCAACAACGGGCAGTGGACGGTAGATCCGCACTGGATAGCAAGGGGGAGTGGGTTTGCCCGGGTGGGGGTGGCTGCTCTTGGCGTGGTAGCGAATGACGTTTGGCTTGACCCATATCCAGGTCGGCGAAACAACGACCGATTGGTCGGGGAGTACAGGTATGGCATCAAGATCACCATGGGATTCAGAGGCCGGGGCTGTGCCATCGGCATCGTCCATCACCCGTTGTATCAAAGGTAGCCGGCTGACCTGGTTCTACTGTCTCTGGTTGCATCACAAGGGCCCGCACTGGACGCTTTGGCTGGGATGCCCGAAGGAGAAAGTCGTGCGCTTGGTGCTGTTATTCAAGCGGGGCCATGGTGATCGGCAAAGGGAGTGTGGCTGGTTAGCCCCTGTCATTCCTATTGGGGGGCGGGCCATGGGTAAGCTGCTACAGCCGCGGCGCAATGCCCGGCCCTGAAGGGAAGAGAGCCCCCTCGCGACCGCCACAACCGGCCCTTTCTGGGGCCGTTTTTTTATTGCCAGCACGGATGAGCAATGGCACCAAGTGGTCAGATCCTGGCAGGGAGCAGCACAAGGTAGCCCCACGTTGGTGATTCAGTAGGATACAATGTCCGTCTTAGTCTGGTGACGATTCACTATCTGGCGCGAATTGAGAAGGTCTCTTGTGATGATGAAGCTCCGCTATCCCTTGCTTTTTCTGCTGCTGGCAGGGGGCTTGGTCCTCGGATTTTACGCTATGTTGCCAGCGCCGCCTGAGCATGCTGACTATTACTCTGCCGGGCGAGATATTAACGACTTTGCGTTTACCGATGCGGATAACCAGCCATTTACCCCTGCCAATCTGTTGGGGCACTGGACGTTTCTTTTCGTCGGCTACACCTTCTGCCCGGACATCTGCCCCACCACGCTGGCGGATCTGCGCTCGGCTTATCCCGAGCTCAAGCAGATAGCCCCCAACAGTCAGGTCGTGTTTCTCTCGGCGGATCCCCAGCGTGACGACATCCCTCGCCTCAAGAGCTATACCGCCTTTTTCAATCCCGAGTTCAAGGCGGCTACTGCTCCCCACGACCAGCTATTTCCCTTCGTGCGCAATTTGGGGTTGATCTACGCTATCGCCAATCAGGGGGAGCGGGATTACCTGATCGATCACTCTGCCTCCATTGTGTTGATCAATCCCAGCGGCAAGTTGCAGGGGGTGTTTCGCCCGCAAGTGGCGCCGGGTCAGGTGCCACGGGTGCAGATGGCCACCATGATCTCTGACTTCTCCCGCATCCTGAAGCTGGCAGGCCACTGAGCGTGACCCCAGCTGTTGCCCCTTGGTGGCGTGATCCCTCCCGCCACCGCGCTGTCTTTGCGCTCGCCCTGCCCATGGTTTTTTCCAATATCACCACCCCCTTGCTGGGGCTGGTGGACACCTGGGTGATCGGTCATCTTGGTCAGGCCTGGTTTCTGGGGGGCGTTTCAGTCG
>JBOFSK010000293.1:0-8434 GCA_051651505.1 Aeromonas sp. | reverse complement strand
CGGTTTGAGACCAATGCCACCTGCGGGTGGCATTGTTTTTTCTGGCTTTTACCGGCTTGGAATGGCCGTGTTACACTGGCTGGCCTAGATCCTGCCCCTGTGGGGCCGGTGCCTGTTCAATTAACGCCGGAGGTCCGATGCATTGCCCCTTTTGTAGTGCGGTTGATACCAAGGTGATCGACTCCCGTCTGGTGGCTGAAGGCCATCAGGTGCGCCGCCGTCGTGAGTGTTTGCTCTGTCACGAGCGCTTCACCACCTTCGAGATGGCAGAATTGGTGATGCCTCGCGTCATCAAGTCCAACGGTTCACGTGAGCCGTTTAATGAAGACAAGTTGCGTGCCGGCATCCTGCGGGCGCTGGAGAAGCGGCCGGTGAGCATGGAGGCCATTGAAAAGGCGGTCAACCATATCAAATCCCGGCTGCGAGCCACCGGCGAGCGGGAAGTCGCCTCCGAACTGGTGGGCAATCTGGTGATGGATGAGCTGAAGAATCTCGATAAGGTGGCCTATATCCGCTTTGCCTCCGTCTATCGCAGTTTTGAAGATATCCGCGAGTTTGGCGAAGAGATTGCCAAGCTGGAAAAATGAATCTTCCCGGATGTAGGTTCGATTAGCGAAGCGTAATCGGACGCGATAACGCAGTCAGTTGCGTGATCGGATGCGGCTTGGAAGTGGTTAAAAACAGGAGCCCGAATGTTTAGTCAAGATGATTACCAATGGATGAGTCGGGCCCTCGAACTGGCTCGCCGCGGCCGCTATACCACGGCCCCTAACCCTTGTGTTGGCGCCGTGCTGGTCAAAGATGGGGTGGTGGTTGGCGAAGGGTGGCATCAGAAAGCGGGCGAGCCCCATGCCGAGGTTTATGCCCTGCGCGCCGCCGGTGACAAGGCCGGTGGTGCCACAGCCTATGTGACGTTGGAGCCTTGCTCCCACCACGGCCGCACCCCCCCGTGCGCCGAGGCGCTGATCAAAGCCGGTGTTACCCGGGTGGTGGCGGCCATGGTCGATCCCAATCCCGAGGTTGCGGGTCGCGGGCTGCGGATGTTGTCGCAAGCGGGCATCAAAACGGATTTTGGTCTGTTGGCGAGTGAAGCCGAAGCGCTCAATCCGGGTTTTTTCAAGCGGATGCGCACCGCTTTTCCGCGGGCGACCATCAAGTTAGGCGCTAGCCTCGATGGCCGCAGCGCCATGGCGAGCGGTGAGAGCCAGTGGATCACCTCCCCGGATGCGCGCCGCGATGTGCAGCGGTTGCGGGCACGCCACGATGCGGTGCTCTCCAGCGCCGAGACCGTGCTGGCCGATGGTGCCGCGCTGACCGTGCGCTGGGATGAGTTGCCCCCCTCGGTCAAGGCCAGCTATCCCAAGGAGACCCTGCGCCAGCCGCTGCGGGTCATCGTCGATTCGCAAAACCGGCTCACCCCCGATCTGCCGCTGTTCCAGAGCGAGAGCCCGGTGCTGCTGGCCCGCCATAAGGCATCCGGCGAGTGGCCCGCGTGGGTGCAGCAGCTGGAACTGCCATTGCATGAGGGCAAGCTGGATCTGGTCAGTCTGTTTATGCTGTTGGCCAAGCAGCACATCAATTCGGTACTGGTTGAAGCCGGGCCTCGACTGGGTGGCGCCTTGCTGGAGAAGGGGTTGGTGGATGAACTGGTGCTTTATCAGGCGCCCAAGTTGATGGGTGACGAGGGGCGAGGTCTGTTTCATTTGCCCGGCCTGACCCGGCTATTCCAGGCCCCCAAGCTCAATATCAAGGATGTGCGCATGGTCGGCCAGGATATTCGCATTACCGCCAAAATAGCCTGATTTATCAATGTACCAGGGGGCGGACGTTGCCCCCGTTATCAGCAAGGTGATCTGCATGTTTACCGGAATTATCGAAGCGGTGGGAACCCTGGCCGAGCTGCGCCGTCAGGGTGAAGACATGGCCCTCACCGTGCACGCGCCGAGCCTGGATTTTCGCGACGTCAAGCTGGGTGACTCCATTGCTACCAATGGCGTCTGCCTCACTGTGGTGGCGCTGGGTGATCAGCGCTATACCGCCGATGTGTCGCTAGAAACCCTCTCCCGCACCGGTTTTGCCGCGGCCAAGGTGGGGGATCGGGTCAACCTCGAGAAGGCGCTGATGCCCACCTCCCGCCTCGGCGGTCATCTGGTCTCTGGCCATGTGGATGGGGTGGGGGAGGTGAAAAGCGTATCTAGCAGCGGTCGTGCCATCGAGTACTGGATCAAGGCGCCGGGCGAACTCTCCCGTTACATTGCCGAGAAGGGCTCGATTGCGGTGGATGGCATCAGTCTCACCGTCAACGGGGTGCAGGGCGACCTGTTCCGGTTGACGATTGTGCCCCACACCGCCCAGGAGACCACTATCGCCAGCTGGAAGCCCGGCCACAAGGTCAACCTTGAGGTGGATCAGATCGCCCGCTATCTGGAGCGGCTGATGATGGGCAAACCTCAGGAGAGCAGCGCCTCGACCCTGACCATAGCGACCCTGGCTAAGGCTGGTTTTCTCTAACGGTGTGCACTAAATCAGGCCACCAAAACGATTTTCTGTGATCCCGCTCTGATTGAAATGGGGCCGCTTGCCCCCATCTAGAGCAACATACACGCGTATTTTGATTGAGCCTACTGGCTCAATTTTCAAGCACATTGATGGAGTAGCCCATGGCGCTGAGCACAACCCAGGAAATCATTGCCGATATCAAGGCTGGCAAAATGGTGATCCTGATGGATGATGAAGACAGGGAGAACGAAGGGGACCTTATCATGGCCGCCTCTTGTGTTCGTCCGGAGGATATCAACTTCATGGCCCGCTACGGCCGTGGCCTCATCTGCCTGACCCTGACCCGGGATCGCTGCAAGCAACTGGCGCTGCCGCTGATGGTTGATCGCAACAATGCTCAGTTCTCGACTGCTTTTACCGTGACCATTGAAGCGGCAGAAGGGGTGACGACCGGTATCTCCGCCGCCGATCGCGCAGTAACTATTCAGGCTGCGGTAGCTCCTCATGCCAAGGCCGCCGATCTGGTACAGCCGGGCCACATCTTCCCGCTGATGGCGCAGGATGGTGGCGTCCTGACCCGTGCCGGTCACACTGAGGCGGGCTGCGATCTGGCCCGCCTGGCCGGTTATGAGGCAGCCTCTGTCATCGTCGAGATCCTCAATGAAGATGGCTCCATGGCACGCCGTCCTGATCTCGAGATCTTCGCCGAGCAGCACGGCATCAAGCTTGGCACCATCGCTGACCTTATCGAATACCGTAACCAGCACGAGACCACGGTCGAGAAAGTGGCCGAGTGCAAGCTGCCCACCGAGTTTGGTGAATTCGACCTCATTACCTTTCGCGATACCATCGACAACCGGGTTCACTTTGCCTTGAAAAAGGGTGAGGTACAGGTCGATCAGCCAACCCTGGTACGGGTGCACCTGCACGATGTGCTGAGTGATCTGCTGTTGACCGACCGGCACGCGGCACGTAGCTGGCCGTTGCCAAAATCCATGGCGCGCATCGCCAGCGAGGGCGGTGTATTGGTGATCCTGGAGGCCGAATCCCACAGCGCCGAACTGCTGGCCCGGGTCAAAGGGTTTGAAGCGGCCGACAAGGGATTGGCACCGGAAGGGGCCAAGTGGCAAGGTACCTCGCGCCGGGTTGGCGTGGGCTCCCAGATCCTCAAGGCCCTTGGCGTGAGCAAGATGCGCCTGTTGAGCTCGCCGAAGAAGTACCACGCTCTCGGTGGTTTCGGTCTGGAAGTGGTGGAGTACGTCAGCGAGTAAAGGGCTCAAGGTTCCGCCAGAGAAGTACCATCCCCTTCTGGGCGGTTTCGGTCTGGAAGTCGTGGAATAGATCGGCGAGTAAGCTCGCCGGGCTGGTTAAATAGCGATCATGGCGGCGTATTGCGGCCATGGTTTTTGTCGTGGGTCTGTTGTGCTAGAATGTGCGCACTTTTGACTCCGGCCCTTTTGATTGCACAGATACAGGATTTCCAATGAAGGTTATCGAAGGAAATATCGCCGCTCCCGAGGCGCGCGTTGCGATTGTCGTTGCCCGTTTCAACAGCTTCATCAACGATAGTCTGGTGAACGGTGCGCTGGACGTACTGAAGCGTCAAGGCCAAGTGCAGGACAGTAACCTGACACTGGTGAAAGTGCCGGGCGCGGTTGAAATGCCATTGGTCATCAAAAAACTGGCCAAAAGTGGCCAATACGACGCCATTGTGGCGGTCGGTACTGTCATTCGTGGCGGCACCTACCACTTCGATCTGGTGGCCAACGAGAACAGCAAGGGCATGGCTCAGGTAATGATGGAGTATGAAATCCCCGTTGCCTTTGGCGTGCTGACCACTGAAAACATTGAACAAGCCATCGAGCGTGCAGGTACCAAGGCGGGTAATAAGGGTGCAGAGGCTGCACTGGCTGCGCTCGAAATGATCAACGTCCTGAAAGAACTGGACGTGTAACGAGGAGAAGTACATTGAAACCGTCCGAGCGCCGTAAAGCCCGCCATTGCGCCACCCAGGCCATCTACCAGTGGCAGATGACCAAGGCTAACGTGGGTGATATCGAAGAGCAGTTCAAGATCGATCAGGACACCAAGGGTGTAGACCTGAACTATTTCCGCGATCTGCTGTTTGGGGTCGCCCTCCACTGCAATGAGCTGGACAAGGTATTTGCCCCATTCCTCTCCCGTCCGCTGGAAGAAGTGGACATGGTGGACAAGGCAATCCTGCGTCTGGCGACCTATGAACTGACTCGTCGTGATGATGTGCCGCCCCGTGTGGTGATCAATGAAGCGATCGAGCTGGCCAAATCCTTTGCTGCCGATGACAGCCACAAGTTTGTCAACGGTGTATTGGACAAGGTGATCAAGACGCTGAGCAAGCGTTGATCCTGCTGTCCGTCAACAGCATTTAAGAGAGGAGCCAGCGTATTGCTGGCTTTTTACTGTATGGGTGAATTTGAGCTGATTGATAAGTACTTCAAGGTTCCTCACGCCCGCAAGGACGTGGTGATGGGCCCTGGAGATGATTGTGCCTTGCTGACCCTGCCCTCTGATACTCAGCTGGCGGTGAGCACCGACACCTTGGTGAGCGGCGTTCACTTCTTTCCTGATATGGATCCGGTGGATCTCGGCTATAAGGCGCTGGCAGTCAATTTGTCTGATCTGGCTGCGATGGGGGCTGAGCCACGTTGGGTTTCCCTGGCGCTGACGTTGCCCGCCATCAACGAGAGCTGGGTAGCCGGTTTTGCCGAAGGATTCCTTGAGCTTGCCGAATACTACAATGTGGCGCTGGTGGGGGGGGATATAACCCGCGGCCCGCTCTCTATCACTATCTCGGTCAAGGGGTCGGTGCCGACTGGTCGTGCCCTGCTGCGCAGTGGCGCCAAAGTCGGCGATGGCATCTATGTCACCGGTATGTTGGGCGATGCGGCACTGGCACTCTCCCACCTGCTTGGCAAACGTACCCTCAACGAGAATCAGCTGGCTACGGTCATGCCGCGCCTTGATCATCCCCATCCCCGCATTCTGGCCGGTCAGGCGTTGCGGGGGCTGGCGGGCAGTGCGTTGGATCTCTCTGACGGGCTGGCCTCGGATCTTCGTCATATTCTCAAGGCCTCCGGGGTGCGGGCCCAGATCGATCTCGATCTGTTGCCGCTCTCGCCGGTGTTGCAAGATGCGGTAAGCGAGCAGGAGGCGTGGCAACTGGCGCTGGCCGGTGGTGACGACTACGAGCTCTGTTTTACCGTGCCAGAAGAGCATCGTGGTGCGCTCGATACGGCGCTGGCCCACAGTGGCGTCAAGTTTACCCGCATCGGCCGCATCGTGGCGGGCGAAGCGGGTATCGACTACCTGCGTGGTGATCAGTTGGTCGAGTTGCAACTGCAAGGATGGGATCACTTCGCATGAACGTGTTCAAGATAAAGCCTGAGTTGAAACGACTGAACCTGACAAATCCACTTCATTTGCTGGCAGTGGGGTTTGGTTCCGGCCTTTTCCCCAAGGCGCCCGGCACCATGGGCACCCTGGCGGCCATTCCGCTCTACCTGCTGGTGAGTAGTCTGCCGACGGTCTGGTTTATTGCCTTGCTAGTGGTGGGCTTTGTGGCGGGGATCCGCATCTGTCAGAGCGCCACCGATGCCATTGGCGTGGCGGATCATGGCGCCATCGTCTGGGACGAGGTGATCGGTTTTGGCGTCGCCATGATTGCCGCCCCAGCCGGTTGGGAGTGGGTGGTTGCCGGCTTTGTGCTGTTCCGTTTATTTGACGTGTTCAAGCCTTGGCCCATCTCCTGGTTTGACCGCCGGATCCACGGTGGTCTTGGCATCATGCTGGACGATCTGATCGCCGGTTTGTTTGCCCTGTTTTGTATGCAATTGCTGGCGTTCTGGCTCGGCTGAATAACCCCTTCCGGGGGATGACTGTTCTGGCATCCCCCGATTTATATCTGCTTAATTTTCACTCACCGGCATATACTGCCGTTTATCATCCTTTTCACATAAATATTCACTGTTTATTCTGAGCCTTGGTTCACTCTTTAAATAGTGATAAATGCTGCTTGTTGTGTTTATGTTGAAATTAAACCAATGATACCGATAGATAAGCGGATAGACTGGCCATTTATGTGATGAGAGTCATCATTTATTGCTGTTGCTCTGATGGTTATCTGCACAAAACATTGCAAAATTGTATAACTCAAGCATTTACACCCGTGGTCAAACCGTCTAAGTTACTCGCGGGTTATTCCAAAAAAATGCAAAAAACCCGCCCGGATCGCTGGTTTTGCTGACGTATTGATTGAGCAAATGTTGCCCAAGGTGACAACCGGCGTCTGCGGCTGATTTACGGACGAATTATTTGGGACGGATGTCCCCCGCAGAGGTAACCATGTCCTTGCTCGAAGTGAAGAACTTGCGGATTGAGTACCCCTCCCGCTACGGGGTACTGGCCGCGGTGAAGGATCTCTCTTTCTCCATCGAAAAGGGTGAGATTGTCGGGGTGGTCGGCGAATCCGGCGCCGGCAAGTCCACCATCGGCAATGCCGTTATCGATCTGCTAAGCCCCCCTGGCCACATCGCCCGTGGTGATATCTACCTCAATGGCGAGCTTATCTCCGGCAAGAGCCAGAACGAGATGCGCACCATTCGTGGCTCCCGGATCGGCTTTATCTTTCAAGATCCCATGACCTCTCTTAATCCGCTGTTCACGGTTGAACAGCAGCTGGTGGAGACCATGCTGGCCAATACCGATCTTACCCGCGAAGCGGCCTTTGCCAAGGCACTGGAGCTGATGGGGGCGGTGGGTATTCCGCAGCCGGAGCTGCGCATCAAGCAGTATCCGCACCAGTTCTCCGGTGGCATGCGTCAGCGGGTCGTCATTGCTATTGCCCTGTCGTGCGATCCTGAGTTGATCATCGCCGACGAGCCGACCACGGCCCTCGATGTCTCCATTCAGGATCAGATCCTCCAGCTTATCCGCAACCTCTGTAAAGAGCGGCAGGTGGGCTGCATGCTGGTGACCCACGACATGGGGGTGGTCTCCAACGTCACCGACAAGGTGGCGGTGATGTATCGCGGCGATCTGGTGGAGTTCGGCCTGACCGAACAGGTATTGGGTCACCCCAATCACCCCTATACCCGCAGCCTGATCTCGGCAGTGCCGCGCTCCGACGTCAAGCTGGTGCGCTTTCCACTGGTCTCCTATATCGAGGATGCCAGTGCGCCGGATACCAATATCGACCTCAAGACCCACTGGCTCGGTCAGAGTCAGGATGAGCGCGCCTATCAAGGGGCGCTCCTGCGGGTGGAGAACGTCGATCTGAGATTTGTCACTAAAGACTCCATCTTCCCGAGCCGCCGTCAGTATGTACGTGCCTGCAATAACATCAGTTTCGAGATCTTTGAAGGGGAGACCTTCGGCCTGGTGGGGGAGTCGGGCTCAGGAAAATCGACCATTGCCCGCGCCATCACCGGGCTCTATCCGCCCGATACCGGCCAGATCTTCTTTGAGGGGATCGACCTGACTGCGCTGAAGAGCGAGGGCGAGCGCCGCCCGCTGCGCCGCCAGATGCAGATGGTGTTTCAGAACCCTTACTCTTCAATGAACCCGCGGATGAAGGTGCGCGACATCATTGCCGAGCCGATCCGCTTCCACCAGCTAGCGGACAGCGAGAGCCAGATCGAGGGGATCGTCAACGATCTGCTGGATCACGTCGGGCTGGGTCGTGGTGCCGGGGTCAAATATCCCCACGAGTTCTCCGGTGGTCAGCGTCAGCGCATCTCGATTGCTCGAGCCCTGGCCACTCGGCCGCGCTTCCTTATCTGCGATGAGCCTACCTCGGCGCTGGATGTGTCGGTGCAGGCCCAGATCCTCAACCTGCTCAAGGATCTGCAGCAGGAGCTCAAGCTCACCATGCTATTTATCAGCCACGATCTGCCGGTTA
>JBOFSK010000292.1:0-4384 GCA_051651505.1 Aeromonas sp. | reverse complement strand
CAGGCTCGGGCGCAAGGCGGCCCTCAAGCGGCAAGTGGTGGAGCGCTTCCCCGCTATCGGTGGTCAGCTGGTGCTGTTTCTTGGGGCCGGGTTGCTGGCGGCCGGCATTAACAGTGCGCTGTCGGTGGTTGATCTTGGCTCAGGTCACGGCCTGCCGCTCTTTCACCACTTCGGTTGGATCGAGTCTTCTCTTACCTTGCTGTTTATTTTGCTGGTGGCCATTGTTGGGGTGCATCCACTTATCAGTATTTCGGCGTTGGCTCCGCTGCTGTGGCCGCTGTCACCTGATCCAAGCCTGCTCGGCATGTGCTTCTTGTTAGGGTGGGGGCTGGCGACGGGAACCAGTCCGCTCTCTGGCTCTAACCTGGCGCTGGCCTCCCGCTATAACCTTGGTGCCGGGCTTATCTTGCGTTGGAACCTGCACTACGGCCTGATGATGTATGTGATGGCCTGTCTGATGCTGGGAGGCTATATCGCCCTCTATCAATAACAGGGGGCTGTGCGAACGGATACCCGTATGGTCAGCTTATAGGCAAGCTTAGTGAAGGCTTGTCAGATGTCGGCATCGGCTTGCGCCCAGAATGAGTGAAAAATAGACGTATAGTTAGTCAATATCTTTTTAGAGTGTGCATTTTGCAGCGTGCTGGCTTGTTTGTGTCAATGCGGTCGAGGTATGCTGGCCTCACGCGCTTGAATCGCCCTCTGTGGGGCATCGCAATTGAACAAACAGGTATGCATATGTCATTAGAAGTCCTTGAGCAACTCGAATCCAAAGTACAATCCGCCGTCGATAACATCTCCTTGCTGAAGATGGAGCTGGACGAGCTGAAAGAGCAGAACAGCAAGCTGCAAGACGAGAACCATCAGCTGCGCAACGAGCATGGTGCATGGCAGGAGCGTCTGCGTGCCCTGCTGGGTAAAATGGAGCAGATGGGCGAAACCATCTAGTTCATTGCCATCAGGTTGAATTGAAAACGGGCCGCTCCATGAGCGGCCCGTTTGTGTTTGGGCGCTTGGGGATCACAGGGTCAGCAGTTGCTTGACGGTTTTCTCGATGCCGTCCGCCGCTTCCACAATGCTGTTGGCCAGCATATAGGCGGGGCTGGAGATCACCTTGCGCTCTTGATCCACCACGAACTCGTTGACCGGGCAGTTGAGGTGGCTGCCCCCCATCGCCTCGATGGCGTTGGCGGTGCCCTCGTCATTGCCTATGGTTGCCAGGGTTCCTGCTCCGTAAATGAGCGGGATCATGGCCGGCGCGATGCAAATATAAGCTGCCGGCTTGTTGGCGTTGGCAAAGCTTTGACACGCTTTGAGTACGTCGGGCTGGATTTGGCACTCCGCCCCCTTGATGGCGAAGTTACACAGGTTCTTGGCGGCGCCAAAGCCACCAGGAACCAGCAGGGCGTCGTAATCAGCGGCATCCAGCTCGGCCACATCCTTTATCTGGCCACGGCAAATGCGGGCCGCTTCGACCAGCACGTTGCGGCTCTCTCCCTCGCTCACTTCACCGGTCAGGTGGTTGATCACATGGAGCTGCGCCATGTTCGGTGCGAAGCACTGCACGGCGGCGCCCTGACGGGCCAGTGCCAGTAGGCTGATGACGGCTTCATGAATTTCGGCACCGTCAAAGACGCCACAGCCACTCAAAATTACAGCCACTTTCTTCATGACAAGCTCCTCGTTGTAAAAAATGCGGGTAAAGCTGGATTGCTGTCCTTTTGTATGGTTATCGCTCGCCATCTGCAGGTCAAGTCATCTTGCTGTGCTAGGATTGTTTCGTTCTGGATCCTACCTTGCTTACTCCCTTAAATTTTTTTCCACATTGATCAAGATCATCTTAACAGTCTCGCAATGAGTTTTATTGTGCGTAAGTCTTTGTTTTATATGGATTTAAATTTATGCCCCCACAGCTTTTTCACTGAGATAGGTGGTTCTGTTATTTTTGAACACAGAGTTATCCACAGCTTACAACACCTTGAGCACCCGTTTATGGTGGCATTACGCCCCTTGGTGTGAGGGGGGCCCTGTGGCATCCTAGCGGCTATTTATTTTTGGCAGGACGATTTCATGGCCTCTAGCAATCCCCTTATTCTGGTCGACGGTTCCTCTTATCTGTATCGCGCTTTCTTTGCCTCCCAGCAGGCGGATCTGCGCACCTCGACCGGTTTGCCAAGCGGCGCCGTCCGTGTCATGGCCAACATGATGCGCAGCTTGCGCAGGCAATATCCAGACTGTCATGTGGCCGTGGTGTTTGATGCCAAGGGCAAGACGTTTCGCGATGATATCTATCCGCAATACAAAGCGACTCGCGCCAGCATGCCGGACGACCTGCGCAGCCAGGTCGCGCCTATCCACCAGATGATCAAGGCGATGGGCTTCCCTTTCCTGATGGTCGAAGGGGTGGAGGCCGATGACGTGATCGGTACTCTCGCCCGTCAGGCGACCGAGAAGCAACTGCCGGTGCTGATCAGTACTGGTGACAAGGACATGGCACAGCTAGTGTCCGACCATGTCACCCTGATCGACACCATGAAAGATCTGAAGACCGATCGGGAAGGGGTGATTGAGAAGTTTGGCGTACCGCCCGAGCTTATCATCGACTATCTGGCCCTGATGGGTGATAAGGTCGACAACATTCCGGGCATGACCGGTGTTGGCGGGAAGACCGCACTGGCCCTGTTGCAGGGGATTGGTAGCATCGACCAGATTGCAGCCAACCTCGACCAGGTGGCTGCCCTGGGCTTTCGTGGCTCCAAGACGTTCGCCGACAAGTTCCGTGAGCAGGAAGAGCAAGTGCGTCTCTCCTATCGCCTGGCGACCATCAAGACCGATGTCGAGCTGGAACAGAGTCTGGAACAGTTGCAGCTCAAGCCGGTTGATACGGAGTCTCTGCTGGCAGTCTACCGTGAATATGAACTGCGTAACCTGATCAAAGAGTTGGAGTCGGGCGACGAGGAGAGCGAGGCCGCAGGTGATAATGAAGGTGCCGCGCCGGTTGCCGCCATTGAAACCGACTACCGCTGCATTCTGGACGAGGCCGAGTTTGATGATTGGCTGGCCCAACTGCAGGCCGCGCCGCTGTTCGCCTTTGATACTGAAACCACCAGTCTCGACTACATGGAGGCGCGCATTGTCGGTGTCTCCTTCGCGGTAGAACCGGGCAAAGCCGCTTATGTACCGTTTGGCCACGACTATCTCGGGGCGCCGGTACAGCTGAGCGAGGCTGTTGTGTTGGGCAAGCTTAAACCGCTGCTGGAAGATCCGACCCGCCTCAAGGTGGGGCAGAACCTCAAGTACGATCGCAACGTGCTACTCAACCACGACATCGACCTGCAAGGTATCGCCTACGACACCATGCTCGAGTCCTACGTGCTCAACTCGACCGCCAGTCGCCACGACATGGATTCGCTGGCCAAGCGTTACCTCGGGGTCGAGACCACCTCCTTTGAAGATATCGCGGGCAAAGGGGTGAAACAGCTCACCTTCAACCAGATCGAGCTGGAGCAGGCCGCCCCCTATGCGGCAGAAGATGCCGACATTACCCTGCGTTTGCACCAGACCCTGTGGCGCCAGCTGGAAGCCGTGCCGGGTCTGTGCCAGGTATTTAGCGAAATCGAGCTGCCGCTGCTGCCGGTATTGGCGCGGATGGAGTTGCTTGGGACCACCATCGATCCCAAGCTGTTGCACCAGCAGAGTCAGGAGATCGAACAGCGGCTGGCCGAGTTAGAGAAGCAGGCCCACGAGCTGGCCGGACAGGAGTTCAACCTCTCCTCGCCCAAACAGTTGGGAGAGGTCCTCTTCACCAAGCTGGGGCTGCCGATCCTCAAAAAGACCCCCAAGGGAGCGCCGTCCACCGCAGAAGAGGTGCTGGCCGAGCTGGCGGAAACCTATGAACTGCCGCGCCTGTTGATGGAGCATCGCGGCCTGGCCAAGCTCAAATCCACCTATACCGACAAGCTGCCGCTGATGATCAAGCCCCAGACCGGGCGGGTACACACCTCCTACCATCAGGCGGTGGCGGCCACCGGTCGTTTGTCATCGTCTGACCCCAACCTGCAAAACATCCCGGTGCGCAACGAGCAGGGGCGCCGGATCCGGCAGGCCTTCATCCCGAGCGCCGGTTACCAGCTGGTGGCGGCGGACTACTCCCAGATCGAGCTGCGGATCATGGCGCACCTCTCTGGTGACAAGGGCTTGCTGACTGCCTTTGCCGAGGGCAAAGACATCCACAAGGCGACCGCCGCCGAGGTATTCGGCGTGGCGCTCGATGCGGTCACTACCGACATGCGTCGCAGTGCCAAGGCGATCAACTTCGGCCTTATCTACGGCATGAGTGCCTTTGGTCTGGCCAAGCAGCTGGGGATCGGTCGCGCCGAAGCGC
>JBOFSK010000291.1:0-1055 GCA_051651505.1 Aeromonas sp. | reverse complement strand
TGCCCGGTCCTGCAGATTTACTTTACCACATCAACTAGATGAGCCCCTGAGACAGATCCCCAGTGAAGACCTCATCACCTAGATGGCCATCGGCACAAGACCACGGGAACCTGATGAGTCTTCTGCACAATCTGAATTTGCTGTAAGATGTGTGACGCGTGTCCCGAGTCCTCATCAGCGTCGCCCTGGAAACGCACAAGGAGCACCTGGAAAGCCTCATCACGGGCTGATCGGTCACAGCTGGCAGCAATCAAGCGGTGGCTACATAAGCCACCGCCACCCACACACAAGTGAGTGATCACTCCAGAAGACTGGATGCTAACCTGTTCTCTCTTCGTTCCTCTCAGAAAGCCCGTGACCGATCAGCACTGCACTCAAGCACGCACGGACACGCCGCCACTGGAACCCCACCGCAGAGGACAGCACCAGCCACCGAGCACTCCTTCACCTAACTGCACGTGTACCCTCAATAAATCCACCCTCCGGGGTCTTTGTTGTATTCCTCTCTGTCGTGTGGTTCTTCACCCCGTCCCACTGGTGGAGAATGCGGGCAAGAGTGTGAAGAACCACCGGCAGCCCCCAGAACTGAACTTTGTTTTTCTTCCCCGTGCTTTTTCTCCCTCTCACTGTCACTTCCACAGGCGGACGCTCCTCCCCTCAGCATGGAAGAGCTGCTACAGCGCCTCGCCGAGGTCAGCATCCGCCAGCAACAAATCGTCGAGCACATTGCCTCCCGTTAGGGAGAGACGGAACGCGAGCTCGCCGCCCTCCGCACAGCCGCTGCCCAACCCGCTCCGCCGCCGGACCCCCGCATCCAGGCCGCCCAGTTGCTGCCTAAGATGACATCACATGATGACGTGGAGATGTTTCTGCAGATGTTTGAGAACGTCGCCACGCGGGAAGGCTGGGACCCCAGGGATTGGGCACGGTTGCTGGCGCCTCTTCTCACCGGGGAACCGCAGCGAACGTATTTCTCCCTCCCACCCGAGTCCAGTGAGAGTTATAACGATTTGAAGCAGGAGATCCTGGCTCGAGTGGGACTTTCACCGATCGCC
>JBOFSK010000290.1:0-6451 GCA_051651505.1 Aeromonas sp. | reverse complement strand
CCCGGTGCAAACCACCACGATATCGGCCTCGTACTCGCCCTGGCTGGTTCGCACGCCAGTGACCCGGCCATCCCCCAGCAGCGCTTCAACTCGCTCACCCAGATGGAGAGAGACCCCTTGCTCGCGCAGTTCGGTTTCGATGTGTTGGGTGATCTCGCCATCAAACGCATCCGGGATGACCCGATCCGCCAGCTCGATTAAGCGCACCTCTTTGCCCTGATGGACCAGCGCTTCGACCACCTCCAGCCCGATAAAGCCGGAGCCGATCACCAGAGCGCGGCGATTGTGCTTGTCTTGTACCGCCGCCTTTAGTGCCAGTCCGTCGGCCATCCGGCGCAGACCGAACACCCCTTGCTGCTGCAAGCCGGGGATGGGGGGCATCACTTCGCGGGCACCGGTGGCGATCATCAGCCGATCGTAGCGATCGGTGAAGGTGTCGCCGTTGTGCTCCACCTGCAGGGTCTGGGCCGCTGCGTCAACGCTCAGCACCCGATGGCCAATCTTGACCTCAATCCCCTTGGCGGCGAACTGCTCGGGGGTGAACTCGGCCATGTAGCCCGGCTCCTGAAACTCGTCGCCGACGAAGTAGGGCAGGCCGCAGGCACCGAAGGAGATCACTTCGGACGCTTCGTACACCACGATCTCAGCCTCTTTGGCCAGACGGCGCGCCTTGGCGGCCGCACTCATACCGGCGGCTTCGCCACCGATGATCAGAATTCTCATTGTTTTTCCTCGCAATGGCGCAGGGAGGGCATGCCCTCCCTGCAGTCTATGGCGGGAAAGGGTCACCCCTTTCCACGGGCAGATCAACCAACAGCAAATCAGACGGTGGACTCTTCGCCGTCCAGACTCACTTCGTGATCGCTGTTAAACACCTGCATGTCGGTTTCGCCCATCAGGCGGCTGGTGACCGTCCCTGCGGTGATGGAGCCGGAGACGTTGAGCGCGGTGCGGCCCATGTCGATCAGCGGCTCGATGGAGATGAGCAGACCGGCCAGCGCCACCGGGAAGTCCAGGGCGGAGAGCACGATCAGTGCGGCAAAAGTAGCACCACCACCTATCCCGGCCACCCCGAAGGAGCTGACGGTGATAATGGCGATCAGGGTCATGATGAAGCTCGGATCCATCGGGTTAACCCCGACGGTCGGGGCAATCATCACTGCCAGCATCGCCGGATAGATACCGGCACAGCCGTTCTGGCCGATGGTGGAGCCGAAGGAGGCGGCGAAGTTGGCGATCCCCTCAGGAATACCCAGCGACTTGGTCTGGGTCTGCACGTTCATCGGGATGGAGCCCGCACTGGTGCGCGAGGTGAAGGCAAAGGCCAGCACCGGGGTGATCTTCTTGAGGAAGCGCAGCGGGTTGATGCCGACCATGCTCACCAGCAGCAGGTGTACCGCAAACATGATGGCGATGGCGCCGTAAGAGGCCATCACAAAGCTGAGCAAGTTGAGGATGTCAGCATAGTTGGAACCGGACACCACCTTGGTCATCAGCGCCAGCACCCCGAACGGGGTCAGGCGCAGCACCAGGGTCACCATTCGCATCACGATGGCATGAGCCACCGCCACGAAGTGGCTGAAGCTCTCGAAGATCGCCGGCTTCTTGCGGGCGATGCCGGTGGCAGAGAGGCCGATGAAGATGGAGAAGATCACCACGGCGATGGTGGAGGTCTTGCGCGCCCCGGTCATGTCGAGGAAGGGGTTGGCGGGAATGAACTCCAGCATCATCTTGGCAAACGACATGCTCTCGACGCTGCCAAGGGTAGTCTGCAGCGCGGCGCCACGGGCGCTCTCGGCGGCCCCGGAGGTGAGCCCCTCAGCGGTCAGGCCAAACAGGTTGGACATCAGGATGCCCGCCCCGGCGGCGATGGCGGTGGTGAAGATCAGCACGCCTATGGTCATGGCGCTGATCTTGCCAAGGGCGGTACCGCCATTGAGCTTCAAAATCGCGCTGATGATGGAGACCATGATCAGCGGGATGATGATCATCTGCAGCAGCTTCACATAGCCACCACCCACGATATCCAGATAGTCGATGGTCTGGACAATAACCGGCGAACCGGCGCCATGGAGCAGTTGCAGCGTAGCACCGAACAGAATACCGAGCCCCAGACCGGCAAATACCCGGCGGGTGAAGCTCACATGTTTTTGCTGTAACCGGTAGAGAAAGAACAGCAAGATGGCGGCGATGGCCAGATTGCCGATAACGCTAAGTGTCATTACATGACTCTCCAAAAAGTGGGCTTGCGCCCGAGAAACAAGAACAAGCGCCATGCTTGTCTTGGCAACGGTTGCGTCAGACGGCCTGATCCGTCGTGACATGAACAAGGGGGGGCGGTGCCTCCTTGGTTATCCAAATTTATGGTTTCTGCTGTTTCGCTCGCATGATGTTGATGATCTCGATATCGGTATCCAGCATCCCCTTTTTGGAGAGGCGACCCAGATTAGCGATGGTCTGGTCCACATCGTCGGAGACGATCCCCTCGCTTTGGGGCACGTGCAGGTTGTTGATGGCCATTAGCGAAGACTTCACCGCCGCCGAGGTGGAGGTGGAGACCTTCATGGAGCAGGCGCTGCCGGCGCCGTCGCAGATGATGCCGGAGACATCACCAATCATGTTGTTGATGCAGTGGCTGATCTGCTGATACTGGCCGCCCAGCAGCCAGGTGATGGCCGCACCGGCACCCATGGCGGCGGTACTGGCGGCGCAGAGGGCCGACAGCTTGTTCTGATAGGTCTTGATGTAGATGGCCACCAGATGGCTCATCACCAGCGCCCGGGTCAGCTGCTCGTCGCTCGCCTTGAGGAAGCGGGCGGCGGCGACCACCGGCATGGTGGCGGCGATGCCCTGATTGCCGGAACCAGAATTGGACATGGCGGGCAGCATGGCGCCATCCATCCGCGCATCGGAGGCGGCGGAGGAGAGGCGCATCGCCAAGGTCATCAGGTCGTCGGAGAGCAGCTTGCGCTCCACCTGTTCGGTGAGGATCTTGCCGATCTGCAGGCCGTAACCCTGTAACCCCTCATCTGCCAGCGCCTGATTCATGGTGGCGGCCTCGCGGATAAAGGCGATCTCGGCCAGCGGCACTTCAAGGGCAAACGCCACTATCTGTTGCAAGGTCATGGTTGGCTTGGCGGATTTGGCCGGCTGGATCTGCACCCCGGGGGCGCTGTCTTGCGCCATCAGCACCTCGCCATCTTTCTCCATCAGGATGATGCGGGTGTGATCGGTACAGATCACCACCCGGGCGCTGTGGCCTGCGACTTCAGCCAGCACCTCGGCGTAGAGCACATCCGGCACATCCTTCACATCCACCGCAATGCAGGGCAACAGTAGTTTGGCCGCTTCCACCTGCTCTGGCGTCAAGGTGTTGAGCACCTCCAGCCCGGCATCGGGATTGCCGCCGGTGATACCGACTGCCGCCGCCACCGGCAGACCGATCATGCCGGTGCCCGGCACCCCGACCCCCATGCCGTTCTTGAACAGGTTACCGCTGACCCAGACGCTGATGCGGGTCGGGGTCTTCCCCAGCAGCTTGCGGCAATTGGCCGCCGCCAGCGCGACCGACATCGGCTCGGTACAGCCGAGGGCCGGCACTACTTCTCGCTTGAGCAGGGTAATAAAGTCGGTCCATTGTGCTTTCATTACAGTGTTTCTCATGTTGATGGCGCCCGCAGGCCGTCATGGTTTGTGCGGGTCACAGCTTGTGATAGCGGATGTGCAAATAGACGGTATGACCAGAGATGCCGAGTATCCTGGCCACCCAGCTGGGCGGCTTCCTTGATATCGGCGATCGCCATGTCGTTGATCCGGCTGATTCTCTCCTTGGTCTGCACTGTGCTGGCGAGCCTACAGTGCTGGATCACCGTCTCAACTGCCTCGGTCACTCAATCGTCCACCGGGTGGGCACAAATTTTTTGGGGCTGGGCCGCGGTAGCAGGCTGCCAAGGGATCAATCCAGACTGATGTTCACCCAGAGACTTGCCCTGTCAGTTGCTGATGGATAAGGCTTCATAAGCGCCCCGCTGAGGGTGATCTCACCGCGCCACGGGCTGACCCACTTCGAATATCAAAGAGATACAGCAGCACCTCGCCGCTGCAGACATGGGTGAGTGATGTTGAGGAAACCAAAGTCAATGTGACGGTCAGCAACATCAACTCATGTTGAGTGGCATCCCTGCTTGCGCGGCATTATGCCCGCCTTTTAACAAAGTGCGAAAAATTGTGCCGCTACCCCCATGTGCTGTTGCCAATCAGAGCGGGTGACGAGCCGGCGGTGTTTTTATCATGCTGACACATTTGTTATTGTGCCCTGAGCACTGGAGGTCTGAGGTGTGATATTTTTTATTTTTAAATCAATGCTTTATTTTTATTTGAGTAAAGTGTAGTCACGGTGGCGTTGTGAATGTCGGGTTCGGTGCCTGCGTTTTTTTCTGGAGGATAGTCATGCTCAAGTTCTCGGTACTGGTTGATGATGAGGTGTATCGACTTGGCTGTTTGCCGGAGAGGGGGTTGGCGCTGATGCTGGAGTGTGATGGCCTCAAGGTGCTGTTCGACAGCGGCCGGGGGCCAGCCTTGCAACACAATGCCGCTGCGATGGGGATCGATCTTGCTTCCCTCACCCATGTGGTGCTCTCTCACGGCCATTACGACCATGTGGGCGGTATCGGCTCGCTGCCGGTCTATTCCGACCCGATCCCCTTGATAGCCTGTCCGGATGTGTTCTGTGAGCGAGGTTATTTTCTGCCGCTCCCTTTTTGGCGGCGTAATCTCTATCGCCTCTCGGGGGATCTGCAGCGGGAGTCGCTGGTGGCCAGGGGGTTGCTTCCCCGCTGTTCGGCTGAGCCGATGTGGCTCTCGGAGCGTCTGGTGTTTCTCGGCAGCATTGTGCGGCGTGACCGAGCTGCGCCTTCCTTGCTTGGCTACATAGTACGTGGCAAACGATTGGAGAAAGACCTTATCAGCGATGATTCGGCGCTGGCTTACAAGAGTGAGCAGGGGCTGATCATCTTTATCGGTTGCGGCCACGCCGGGGTCGAGAACATTGTCCAATGGGCCAAAGATGTATGCGGTGATGAGCGGGTTCATGCTGTTGTTGGCGGCCTGCACCTTAAATTTTCCGGCCCGCAACGGGCGCTAGCGCTGGCCACTTATCTGCAGGAAGAGGCGGTGGGCAAACTGTTTGCGTGCCACTGCACCGGCAGCAGAAAAGCAGATCTGCCACGGCAGACCCAGATTGGCGCAGGATTCGAGTGCCAGTTCCCCGCATAAAAAAAACGGCAATCCGAAGATTGCCGGGAGGAATGTCGTGATGCGACCTGGCGTGGGATGAGCGGGTCGCAGGGGCAAGCCCCGATTTCGCCGCGGGCCATCAGGGATGACCACCCGGCTTACAGCAGGTCCGGACTGCGCTCGTTCAGTCCTTACCGCCACACACCTTCAGGGCTGACCCGCGTGCCACTGCGCGCAGGCCAGACCGATGAAATCAACGCGTTTACAGCATGCCAGGGATAGCGGCCTTCATTTCAGAGGGCCACACACCAACCTGAACCTGCCCGATATGCTCTTTTTGCAGCAACAGCATGGCTAGCCGGGATTGGCCGATGCCGCCGCCGATGGTCTGCGGCATCCGTGCGGCCAGCAGATCCTGATGCCAGTCGTACGGCAGCCGATCCTCATCGCCGGTGATGGCCAGCTGACGGCGCAGTGCCTCGGCATCAACCCGGATCCCCATGGAGGAGATCTCGAAACTGTCTTGCAGCACCGGGTTCCATACCAGAATGTCACCATTCAGACCCGCCAGGCCCAGCTCGCTGTGGCTGCTCCAGTCGTCATAGTCAGGGGCGCGCACATCGTGGCGCTCACCGTGGGAGAGGGCGCCGCCGATGCCGATCAGGAATACGGCACCCAGCTCTTTGGCGATGGCGCGCTCGCGCCCCTTGGCATCGAGGTCCGGGTAGCGGGTCAGCAGCGCTTCGCTGTGCAGGAACTGGATTTCGCTCGGCAGGAAGGGGGTCAGCTCATGCTCGGCACAGACCGCGCGCTCGGTGGCCTTGATGGCGGCCCAGATACCGCGCACGGTTTCTTGCAGATAGGCCAGATCGCGGCGCTCGCTCGGCATCACCTTCTCCCAGTCCCACTGATCCACGTAGACGGAGTGGATGGGGGTGAGCTTGTCTTCGTCCGGACGCAGCGCCTTCATGTGGGTGTAGATCCCTTCACCCGGGCCGAACCCGAAGCGGCCCAAGGTCTGGCGCTTCCATTTGGCCAGTGAATGCACCACTTCGTAGCTGTGCTCCGGCAGAGTCTTCACTTTGACCTGCACGGCATGCTCGTGGCCAGAGAGGTTGTCCTGAGTGCCATCACCGACCCGGCTCAGGATGGGGGCTTGCACCTCCATCAGACCTAGTTGCTGGGCGAGTTGGCCGGAGAACATCTCTTTGACGAA
>JBOFSK010000289.1:0-7675 GCA_051651505.1 Aeromonas sp. | reverse complement strand
AGAAGTCGAAACGCATGCGCTCGGCCCCAACCAGAGAACCTTTCTGGGTGACATGCTCGCCCAGTGCCTGACGCAAGGCGGCGTGCAGCAAGTGCGTCACCGAGTGGTTGAGCGCGATAGCCTGACGACGAGCATCATCAACCACAGCCTCAACCTCGGCGCTTTTCTCCAAGGTGCCCAGCTCCATATAACCTTTATGGATGATCGCCTTACCCGCCTTCAGGGTATCGGTCACGGCAAAAATGCCGTCGTCCACTTTCAGGGTACCGCTGTCACCTACCTGACCACCGGATTCGGCGTAGAAGGGGGTCTGCTCCAGCACGATGACGGCTTCGTCACCGGCAATCAGACCGCTCACCTCTTCGGTACCCTGGTAGATACCGATCACCCGGGTGCGCTCGCTCAGGCTCTGGTAACCGGTGAACGGGGTTTCGAAGTCGAGCTTGAGCATCTCGTTGTAGTTGACGCCGAAGCTGGAGGCCTCTTTGGCACGAGCGCGCTGCTTCTCCATCTCAGCCTTGAAGCCCTCTTCGTCGATGCTGATGTCGCGCTCGCGCACCACGTCAGCCGTCAGATCGGCCGGGAAGCCATAAGTGTCATATAGCTTGAACACCACCTCACCCGGCACCACCTTGGCGTCGCCCAGGTTGGCCAGCACATCTTCTAGCAGCAACAGGCCACGATCCAGGGTGCGGACAAACTGCTCCTCCTCGATGCGCAGCACCCGCTCGACCAGCGGCAGTTGGGCGATTAGCTCGGCGCCCACATCCTTCATCTGCACCGCCAACTCGGCAGCCAGTTTGAAGAAGAAGACCTCGGTAGCGCCCAGCTTGCGACCGTGACGCACAGCGCGGCGGATGATGCGGCGCAGCACATAGCCACGACCCTCGTTGGATGGCATCACACCGTCTGCGATCAGGAAGGCGCAAGAACGAATGTGGTCAGCGATGACGCGCAGAGACTGGTTGCTCAGATCGGTGGTACCGACGATCTCGGCCGCTTTTTTGATCAGTGCCTGGAAGATGTCGATTTCGTAGTTAGAGTGCACCCCCTGCATGATGGCGGAGATACGCTCCAGACCCATGCCGGTATCCACGGACGGACGGGGCAACGGCTCCATAGTGCCATCAGCCTGACGGTTGAACTGCATAAACACCACGTTCCAGATCTCGATGAAACGGTCGCCATCCTCTTCCGGTGAGCCAGGACGGCCACCCCAGATGTGATCACCGTGGTCATAGAAGATCTCGGTACAAGGACCACAGGGGCCGGTATCGCCCATGGCCCAGAAGTTGTCAGACGCATAAGGAGCGCCTTTGTTGTCACCGATACGGACGATGCGATCGGCGGGTACGCCAACCTCTTTTTCCCAGATATCGAACGCTTCATCGTCAGTCGCGTAAACGGTCACCAGCAGGCGATCTTTCGGCAGCTGCAGCACTTCCGTCAGGAAGCCCCAGGCAAACTTGATGGCGTCATGCTTGAAGTAATCGCCAAAGCTGAAGTTACCCAGCATTTCGAAGAAGGTGTGGTGACGGGCGGTATAGCCGACGTTTTCCAGGTCATTGTGTTTACCACCGGCACGGACACAACGCTGAGACGTGGTGGCACGGTTGTAGGCACGCTTCTCGGCGCCAAGGAACACATCCTTGAACTGGTTCATACCCGCGTTGGTAAACAACAGCGTCGGGTCGTTATGGGGTACCAGCGAGCTGGAAGAGACAACCTGGTGTTCCTGAGAACGAAAATACTCGAGAAACGCCGCGCGTATCTCTGACGTGGACATATACATGGAAAACCCTGCTTGATTCGAATACGGACTTTTAATCGCATTAATGTAAGTTTTCTGCGGGGTAAAGTAAAACGTACCAGCCTGTCACGGGCGAAAAAGCGCGCATAAACAGGTGCACAAAGAAAAGAGAGGCAAACCTCGGCTTTTTGCGCCACAGATCAGACCAAAAGAAGGGGATAATAGGCGGGTAACCCTCTGGGGTCTGGCTTGCTCCAGAGGAGAAATACCAGCCACAGCGCCAAAAGAAAACATCTCGAAGAGACAAAGAAAGGGCCCGCCGGATACAAGATAGTGGCGCAACCGGATTGACAAGGCAGCACCCGGATCACCCTGGCAGGCGCCAGAGGTCAGCCGGCACAACGCCATTAGCCCCCTGATTGCGCCAGACCAGCCCCAGCCATCACCCCCCATTGCCACTGGGTGGCTACTGTTGAGCGTCTTGTAGTGCCGTCAGTGCATAACGGGCCTGATCCTGGGTAAAGCCACGCCCCAGCAGGTACTTGAGCCACTTCATCCGCAGCTTGAAATCCGCCAGGTCAGCCACCCGGGCACGCCGCTCGAGCAAGGCAAACGCCAGTTCGAACCAGTCCAGCTCCGGCTGATCGAAGGCGGCCTCGATCTGCATATCGTCAAGCCCCTTGCGGCGCAAATCGAAGCGGATCTTGATGGGACCATGCCCCTTGGCCGCACCCGCCCGCACTGCCATGGCGCCGTAACGCTCGTCATTGACCCAGTTGTAACCGCGGCAGTACTCGACCACCGCAGCGATCACCTCTTCATTAAAGCCTTGCTGACGCAACCGGTTGGCCAGCTCAGACTCGGCGCTTTCGCGGCGGGCCAGACTGCGCATGGCAAAGGCACGGGCGGCAGCAAACAACTCCGCAAAAGAGAGCTCAGCGGATTCAGGGGCAGGATCAGAGGAAAATTTATCGACCATAAATGACAAGGCCGGGGGTGAGCCCGGCCTTCCTGTTATTCGAACTCTTGTTCGTTTTCATCTTCGAGCGCGTCGGCGCCATTCAAGGGTTTCTCGGCCGGCGCAGCCCCGGAGAGCAGCAGCTCGCGCAAGCGCAGCTCAATCTCGGCAGCCATCACCTTGTTCTCGGCAAACAGCTTCATGACGTTGGCCTTGCCCTGGCCAATTTTCTCGCCGTTATAGCTGTACCAAGCACCCGCTTTATCAATCAGCTTGTGTTTGACCCCCAGATCAACCAGCTCGCCCTCTTTGGAGATACCAACCCCGTAGAAAATCTGGAATTCAGCCTGCTTGAAGGGGGGCGCAACCTTGTTTTTAACCACTTTGACCCGAGTCTCGTTACCGACCACTTCGTCGCCTTCCTTGATAGCGCCGATACGACGGATATCCAGACGCACAGAGGCGTAGAACTTGAGCGCATTACCACCGGTAGTGGTTTCCGGGCTACCGAACATGACGCCGATCTTCATCCGGATCTGGTTGATGAAGATGCACAGGCAGTTGGCGTTCTTGATGTTGGCAGTCAGTTTGCGCAGCGCCTGAGACATCAGACGAGCCTGCAGACCGACGTGGGAGTCACCCATTTCCCCTTCGATTTCCGCTTTCGGGGTCAGGGCCGCCACGGAGTCGACGATGATGACGTCGACGGCGTTGGAGCGCACCAGCATGTCGCAGATTTCCAGCGCCTGTTCACCGGTATCCGGCTGGGAGATCAGCAGATCGTCAACGCTGACGCCCAGCTTGGCCGCATAGATAGGGTCAAGGGCGTGTTCCGCATCGATAAAGGCACAAACCTTACCTTTCTTCTGGGCTTCCGCAATCACCTGCAGGGTAAGGGTGGTTTTACCAGACGATTCTGGGCCATAGATCTCGACGATACGGCCACACGGCAGACCGCCGATGCCCAGTGCCACATCCAGCGAGAGAGAACCGGTAGAGATGGCTTCGATATCCATGGTCTTGCTGTCGCCCAGACGCATGATGGAGCCTTTGCCGAACTGCTTTTCAATCTGACCCAGCGCAGCCGCCAGTGCCTTCTGTTTGTTCTGATCCATGTCAATCTCCGCTGGAAATCGTGAGTAAGTAGTCAAGTTGGGGCAAGTATACTGTCTATTCATACAGTATCAAGCCCAATTTATCTGAGCAGGGCCAACAGACCTGCCAACGCCTGTCTCACCGCCTGCTGCCGCACCTGTCGGCGATCCCCGTCGAAGCAGGCGAGCAGAGAGTGATGGCGGCCGTTGCTGTCCGCCCAGGCAAACCAGACGGTGCCAACCGGTTTATCCTCGGTGGCGCCGCCGGGGCCGGCGATACCACTGATAGCCACGCTGATAGCGGCCGCCGAGTGAGCCAGCGCGCCACGGGCCATCTCCAGCACCACGGCTTCGCTCACCGCGCCATGCAGTGCCAGACTCTCGCCGCTCACCCCCAGCATCTGCTGCTTGGCCTCGTTGGTATAGGTGACAAAACCGCGATCGAACCAGCCGGAACTGCCCGCGATATCGGTGATGGCGCTGGCCACCCCGCCGCCAGTACACGACTCGGCGGTTGCCGCCAGCCAGCCCCGCTGACCGAGGGCCTTCCCCAGCTCGATGGCAAGGTGCTCTATCTCTGCATCCAGTTTCATCACGGCTCCTTTGATTCGCTCACCAGACGCATTATGCGATCCCGCTGCTGCCGCCCGCAACCACCGCTGTCCACTACGGCCTCTGCGCTTGCCTGCGGTCATCAGGTGCCACACCTTCAACACTGCGGAGCGGTAGCACACCTCCCCCGTTGCGGCGCTTATGTGTAGAATGGCGCCATCAAGTTCAATGCTCATCACCGCAGACACTGGCCCGCAGAGGCCCCTTCTGGAATAGAACATGACCGCACAACACCAAGCCCCCGGCGCCAACCTGAGCGCCCACACCCCCATGATGCAGCAGTACCTTGGCCTCAAGGCCGAGAATCCCGAGATCCTGCTGTTCTACCGGATGGGTGACTTCTACGAACTGTTCTATGACGATGCCCGCAAAGCCTCCCAGTTGCTCGATATCTCTCTGACCAAGCGCGGTCAGTCGGCCGGCAATCCTATCCCGATGGCGGGGGTGCCTTATCACGCCATCGAGGGCTATCTGGCCAAGCTGGTGCAGCTCGGTGAATCTGCCGCCATTTGCGAGCAAGTCGGCGATCCTGCCACCAGCAAGGGGCCGGTGGCACGCAAGGTAGTGCGTATCATCACCCCGGGTACAGTTTCTGATGAGGCGCTACTCAGCGAGCGACAAGACAACCTGGTCGCCGCCGTCTATCACGATGGTCGCCGCTTTGGCTACGGCACCCTCGACGTCAGCTCAGGGCGCTTTTTTATCAACCAGTTCGACAAGGAAGAGACGCTGCTGGCGGAGCTGCAACGCACCCATCCGGCCGAGCTTCTTTATCCTGAATCCTTCGCATTCCCGCACCACCTTGAGGGTCGCCGTGGCCTGCGCCGCCGGCCGGAATGGGAGTTTGATTTGGGCACCGCCCGCACCCTGTTATGCCAGCAGTTTGGCACTCAGGATCTGGTGGGATTTGGGGTCGAGCAAAGCGAGACCGCCCTGTGCGCCGCCGGTTGCCTGATGCAGTACGTCAAAGACACCCAGCGTACCGCCCTGCCCCATATCCGCAGCGTGCGCCTCGAGCAGCCCGATCATGCGGTGATCATGGATGCCGCCACCCGCCGCAATCTGGAGCTGACCCAAAATTTGGCGGGGGGCAATGACAATACTCTGGCAGAGGTGCTGGATCGCACTGCGACCCCGATGGGCAGCCGCTTGCTCAAGCGCTGGATCCACCAGCCAATCCGCGATCGGGTGATCTTGAAAGGGCGCCAGAGCACCATCAAGGAGTTGATCGAGCAGAACCTCTACGACGAGCTGGGCAATCTGCTGCGCCAAGTCGGCGATGTAGAGCGGGTGCTGGCCCGCCTGGCCCTGCGCTCGGCCCGTCCGCGCGACCTGACCCGGCTGCGTCAGGCCTTTGCCCAGTTGCCCGAGTTGCAGCGCCTGCTGGCGGATAACGAACACGAAGCGGTGCAACAGCTGAGTGAGCGTGCCAGCACCTTCCCCGAGCTGCTGGAACTGCTGGATCGCGCTGTGATGGAGGTACCGCCGGTGCTGATCCGCGATGGCGGCGTTATCCGCGACGGATTCAATGCCGAGCTAGACGAGCTGCGGGATCTGGCCAACGGCGCCACCGCCAGCCTGGCGCGGATTGAGGAACGGGAGAAGCTGCTAACCGGCATCAACACCCTCAAGGTGGGCTACAACAAGGTGCATGGCTTCTATATCGAGGTGAGCCGCGCCAACAGCCATCTGGTGCCGGCCCACTACATCCGCCGCCAGACGCTGAAAAACAACGAACGCTACATCATCGACGAGCTTAAAAAATACGAGGATCGGGTGCTCACCGCCCAGTCCCAGGCGCTGGCGCTGGAAAAACGGCTCTACGAAGAGCTGCTCGATGCCCTGCTGCCCCACCTCGGCGATCTGCAGGAGTCTGCCGCGGCACTGGCGGAGCTGGACGTGCTGGCCAATCTGGCGGAGCGGGCCGAAACCCTGGACTACCGCTGTCCGCAACTTATTGATGAGGATCAGATCCTGATCGAGGCGGGCCGCCATCCGGTGGTGGAGCAGGTAATGAGCGATCCCTTTATCGCCAACCCGATCAACCTGCAGCGCAGCCGCCGGATGCTGATCATTACCGGCCCCAACATGGGGGGTAAATCCACCTATATGCGCCAGACCGCGCTGATCGTGCTGCTGGCCCATATCGGCGCCTTCGTGCCCGCCGACAGTGCCCGCATCGGCCCCATCGACCGCATCTTCACTCGGATCGGGGCATCGGACGATCTCGCCTCCGGCCGCTCCACCTTTATGGTGGAGATGACCGAAACCGCCAACATCCTCAACAACGCCACTGCCAAGAGTCTGGTGCTGATGGACGAGATAGGCCGTGGCACCAGCACCTACGATGGCCTCTCGCTGGCGTGGGCCTGTGCCGAACAGCTGGCGAGCAAGATCGGCGCCTATACCCTGTTCGCCACCCACTATTTCGAGCTGACCCGTCTGCCAGATCTGCTGGAAGGGCTGGCCAACGTTCATCTCGATGCCGTTGAGCATGGCGACACCATTGCCTTTATGCACGCAGTGCAAGAAGGCGCGGCCAGCCGCTCCTACGGTCTACAAGTGGCGGCACTGGCCGGAGTGCCCAAATCGGTGATCCTGCACGCTCGTCACAAGCTGGCAGAGCTGGAAAGTGCCACCCCGGTCGTCGCCGGTGAAAGCCGCCCGGCCCCACTCGCCATCGCGCCCCAGAACCACCCGGTGGTCGATGAGCTGGCAGCCCTGCGCCCCGACGAGCTCACCCCTCGTCAAGCGCTCGATCTGCTCTATCGCCTCAAACAGATGCTATAAGCACCTGCCGCCGCGCAACCATGGAAAAGGGGAACCACGAGGTTCCCCTTTGGCTGGTCTGCCAGATCAGCGGGAACGTGCCGCAGGTGAACCACCGCGGCAGGGGTTGGATGTCATGCGACAGGGCTATCGAGTATGACCAACACACCCACCCCAGCAGAGGGGCGAGCAGCGCGGTCACCATACCCGCGCTCATCATCACTATGCTGGCCCCCCCCCCCTCCTCGTTACCCATCTGATAGGCCAGCAACAGCGGCAACAGCCTCAATAAATGCCTAATGATGCTCTCGGTGGCCGCCCAACAATCACGACTACGCCTCACCGATGGGGGCGGCAATCCACTTCATCAGCGTCAGCATATCCTGCGGCGCCACCCCGACCGAAAGGCCGCGCTTGCCGCCGCTCACCAGGATCTCGTCAAACTGCAGCGCCGACTCGTCGAGCACGGTGGGCAACAGCTTCTTCTGGGCC
>JBOFSK010000288.1:0-1238 GCA_051651505.1 Aeromonas sp. | reverse complement strand
GTCTTGGCTTGACTCAGGAAGTGCAACTGTGTCTTGACTTGACTCAGGAGCAACGGCTGTACCTTGACTTGACTTTGGAACAATGGCTGTACCTTGACTTGACTCTGGAACAACAGACGTGACGTTAGCGGACGCTGGCTTGGCAGACGTGACGTTAGCGGGCGCTGGCTTGGCAGACGTGATGTTAGCGGGCGCTGGCTTGGCAGATGTGATGTCAGCAGATGCTGGCTTGGCAGACGTGATGTTAGCGGGTGCTGGCTTGGCAGACGTGACCTTAGCAGATGCTGGCTTGGCTGGCGTGACGTTAGCGGGCGCTGGCTTGGCTGGCGTGACCTTAGCAGAAGCTGGTTTGGCAGATGTGATGTCAGCAGATGCTGGCTTGGCAGACGTGATGTTAGCGAGCGCTGGTTTTGGGAGACCAGCAGCGCGTACTGACGGCAGCTGTGGGTCCTCCACGCTGGATGTCAACCTCTGAATCTTGGCAACAGTCGTGAGATGAGGAAGCGAAGCTGTAGCCGCCATCTTGTGGACGCGCTCTGATGCGGCCGCCATTTCACAAGTGGGTCCAAGCTATACTCGACAGAGATGTAATGGAAGAGGTGTGGTTTATATACAGTGTCTGATTGGCTAAGGGTGAGAGGGCACAGTGAGAAAGGGAACATAGGAAATGGAGTTCAGGGTGTGGTGTAACAGTCTGAGTGGTGTGAATGTCAATGTGAAAGTACGACGCCCTCTGATGGCGGGCTGACCAGACAGGAATCGGAACAGTATGATTTTTTATGGTTTTTTAAAAAAAAAGTCTCATATGCTCATCAAGGCTGCATTTATTTAAACAAAAGTACAGGGGGAAAAAAACAGTAATATTGTGAAATAGTACTACAATTTAAAATAAGTATTCTATTTTACTATACTTTCAAATATAATTTCATTTCTGTGATGCAAAGCTGAATTTTCAGCATCATTACACGATCCTTCAGAGATCATTCTCATTTATCATCAATATGCTGATTTATTGTCAATGTTGTCAATGTTATTGCCAATGTTGTCAGTGTATGGTTTGGAGCCTGTGATACTTTTTCAGAATTCTTTGATGAATAAGTTTAAAAGAACAGCAGTCATTTAAAATAGAAATCTTATCTAACAATAGTCTTTACTATCACTTTCAATTTAACAAATATTTGTTGGATAAAAGTAAAAAAAAAAGAAAAAGAAAAAAAAAGTTATTCATGAAAGAATCC
>JBOFSK010000287.1:0-1066 GCA_051651505.1 Aeromonas sp. | reverse complement strand
CCACGCACCTCACTAAAGCAGTGATATTTGGCATTGATGGCTTCGAGTCCGTCCCGGAACAGCTGCTCCCGCTGGGTCACCCCCGCTAGCACCTGCGGAGTATTGATCACCTCAAGCACAGCTTCCGCGACCGCACAGGCGAGCGGGTTGCCGCCATAGGTAGACCCGTGAGTACCCACTTTCAGATAAGCGGCGATCTCGTTGGTGGTCAGCATGGCACCGATGGGGAAACCGCCGCCGAGCGCCTTGGCACTGGTGAGGATGTCTGGCGTCACGCCAAGACCCATATAGGCGTAGAGATCGCCGGTACGGCCGACCCCGGACTGTACTTCGTCATAAATCAACAGGGCATTGTGCTGATCACACAGCGCTCGCACCCCTTTGGCAAATTCGTCGGAAGGAGAGATGATCCCCCCCTCCCCTTGCAACGGCTCCATCACCACGGCGCAGGTATTGTCGGAGATCACCGCAGCCAACGCCGCCAGATCGTTGTAAGGGACATGGGTGATATCACCGGGCTTGGGGCCAAAGCCATCAGAGTAGGCCGCCTGGCCCCCCACACTGACGGTAAAGAAGGTGCGGCCGTGGAAACCCTGATTGAAGGCGATGATCTGGGTTTTTTGCGCACCAAACTTCTCGATGGCGTAACGGCGAGCCAGCTTGAGGGCTGCCTCATTGGCTTCTGCGCCAGAGTTGCAGAAATAGACCTTGTCAGCAAAGGTGGCGGCAACCAGTTTCTGGGCCAGGCGCAGCGCTGGCTCGTTGGTCATCACATTGGACAGATGCCACAGCTGCTCACTCTGACTTTTCAGGGCTTCAACTAGTTTGGGATGGCAGTGGCCAAGGGCATTGACCGCGATGCCACCGGCAAAATCAACATACTCACGCCCTTCCTGATCCCAGACCCGCGAACCTTCACCACGCACGGGAATGATCTTGGCGGGCGCATAGTTGGGAACCATCACTTCATCAAACACTTCACGTGTCACTGCCAACAACTCTGACATATCAGTCTCCTTCACATCAGCAACAGAATAATCTGCCACTCAAAAGTTAAATCCATGTA
>JBOFSK010000286.1:0-5103 GCA_051651505.1 Aeromonas sp. | reverse complement strand
CGGCAGCGCCGTGACCCTGGCGGTGGCCCGGGATCAACTCTGTGAGGTAGCATGACACCTCGTTTCATTTTCGTTGTTACCGCAAGGAGCGCCCATGGCACTGGCACTGTTTGATCTGGACGAGACCCTGATTGCCGGGGATTCCGCCAGCCTCTGGCTGGAGTACATGGTGGCCGAGCAGTTGGCTCCGGCGGGCATGGTGGCCGAGGAGCAGGGGATGATGTCCCTCTACCATCAGGGCAAGCTGGACATGCACCAGTACATGGCCTTCACCCTGCAGCCGCTGGCGGGCAAATCGCGCCAGTGGCTCGACTCGCTTTGTAGCCGCTTTGCCGAGCAGGTGCTGCGCGAGCGCCTCTACCCCGAGGGGTTGGCGCGCATCGAATGGCATCGGGAGCGGGGCGACGATCTGGTGCTCATCTCAGCTTCCGGCGAGCATCTGGTGGCCCCCATGGCGAAGATGCTGGGGATGGATCACTGTGTCGCCATCCTGCTCGATGAGGAGGAGGGGATGCTGACCGGTCAGACCCGCGGCACCCTCAGTTTTCGCGAGGGCAAGGTGGCCCGCATCAACCAGCTGTTTGCCGGCAGGGACCATCTCTGGCAGGGGAGCTTTGGCTACAGCGACTCCCACAACGATCTGCCGATGCTGCGGGCGGTGGCTCATCCCTATGCGGTCAATCCGGCCCCCGCGCTGCGCCAGCAGGCCGAGGCGCTGGGCTGGCCCACCCTGGCGTGGCTGCGCTGAGTGGTCGCGCGCTAACACGAGATAAAAAAGAGAGAGGCGGTGGCCTCTCTCATTGTGTCTGGGGGGCTCAACCCTTACTGGCGGCTCCTGACAAATCGCCAAGCCCAGTATTGGGCTCCTGCGAGGAGCTCACGCCGGGGAAGCAGATGCGGTTTTTGCCCTCCCGTTTGGCGCGGTAGACCTCTTTGTCGGCCTGGGCTAGCAGCTCCTTGGCCGACATGCCGTTATGGTTGAAGGCAACGCCGCCGCTGACAGTCACAGTGAGGCCGGGTTCGCGCCATTCCAGTCCTGCAACCCCTAGGCGAAAGGCTTCCAGCAGGGAGGGGAGCACCAGCTGCTCTTCGCCGTAACGGAAGATCAGTACTAGCTCCTCGCCACCGTAGCGGCAGAACCAGCCCCACTCGTGAAACAGGTGCATGCCTATCTTGCTCACCCGCTTGAGCACCACATCCCCCGCCTGATGGCCATGGGTATCATTGACCCGCTTGAAATCGTCCAGATCGAACATCACCACCCCGAAAGGCGCGCCGCTGTTGAGCTGCTGTTGCAGGCACTCGTCGAAAAAGCGGCGGTTGAAGAGGCCAGTGAGTTTGTCCTGATTGGCTTGCAGGCGCACATCTGCCACCTCTTTGCTGGCGGCCTCCATCTCGGCGTAAATCGCCGATAGTTCACTCATCCTGCGTTTTGGTGTGCGTTGGTCGCCATTAAAGCTGGCTTTGATGAGGCCACTGATCTCTTGCAGCATATGGGTGAAGTAGCGTGACCAGCGCAATGCCAGTAGCAGATAGAGCAAAGAGGCAAGGGCGATGATGCCAAGCACGTTGAGTGAGACTTTGTCGATCACCTGATTGAAGCCCGCAGTGGCTGTCACGCTGAGCAGGATCCAGCGCTGTTGCGGAATATGGTGATAAGCCACCATCATGCCGCTGGCATCATCCAGGAAGTAACCTTTTGGCTCTTTCATCCGGGCCAGCCAATCGGATTGGGCGAGTGATTTAAAGACCTGCTCGTGATCCGGATGAGCCAGCACCAGCCCATCATGGTTGAGGAGTATCTGGTAGCTCTGTTCCGGGTATTTCATCCGATCGTGCGGGTTGTTGAGCCAGTTGGCGAGGGGGGTGAGTCGGGTATCCAATGAGAGTACGCCGACTCGTTTGCCCTGTGGATCTTCGATCACCCGGGCCAGCGCCATGGTCAGGGTACCTAGGTTGTAATCGTAGTAGGGCTCGGTCCAGACCATCTTGCCGGGGTTGCTGGCGGCCAACTGATACCAGGGGCGGGTTCTGGGGTCAAACTTGTCGTCTGCCTGCCAGGAGGGGTGAACCAGTAGCTGGCGCTGCTCGGTACCGACATAGATATAATCGAGCCCCATCACCTTGTGATAGGCCTGCCATTGCTGCAGGTAATGTTCACCGTTGCGGATCTCTTGGTCATTAAAGTCCTGATAATTTACCTGCTGATAAATAAGGGTAAACTGACGTTCAAGGTTCTCAAGATAGGGGGCGAGCAGGGTGTGAAATAATTGGGTGTTGCGGGCCGTGACGCTATTCTCCAGCTCCTGGCGCAGGGTCCGCGTCATGTGCAGATAGTAGATACTGCCGAGCAATAGCAGGGGGATTAACAGCAAGAGGATGCCTACTTGCATCCGTGTGTTCAAAGACCAGATGTTTTTGGACGTGCCGGGAAACATGAAGAAATCCTTTTCATCTCGGTGAGGGCCGATAGATATGATGCCTGACTGTGGTTAAAAAAGCAGAAAAATGAGATTTTTCCGATGCGAAACAACGCTCTGCTCTTCATGCTTCATTACGGTGGCATAGTGACATTGATCCTGGCCCTTTGGGTCGAGAGTCTGATCTTTCGTCACGGTCTGACTATGATGCGGGTGCGCCGGTTACTGCTGGCAGACGGGTTGGCGGCGCTGGCGCTCTTGTGCATCGTTACCACCGGCGGTTTGCTGGCGTTAGGATCTGTTGGCTCTTTGTCCCAATTATTCGTAGATCCTGCCTATGGCCTCAAACTTGGGCTGTTTTTGTCAATCAGCATGTCGCTGACCTATCCCAGTCGACTCTTCTATCGTTGGCGTCGCGCCCTGCGGCACGGGCGAGCACCCATGATCACCATCCAGCAGCAGTTCTGGGTGATCTGGATCTTGCGGGGCAATCTGCTCCTGCTCACCCTGTCGCTTTTGCTGACAAAATGACAGCGGCTGTGCAGACAAAAGGGTAGGGAGGCGGGTATCTTGGGTCGGATACCCCTCACGCGCCGATTTAAGGAAGAGTCGCTATGCGTTCCAATTTGATGTTGTTGATGGCCGCCGCCATCTGGGGCATGGGCTTCGTCGCCCAGCGTCTCGGAATGGATCATATGGGGCCTTTTACCTTTAATGGCCTGCGCTTTCTGCTTGGCGCCCTCTCTCTGCTGCCGTTGCTGTGGTGGCTCAAATCCCGACAACCGGTTGCCATCGCGGATGACCATCGCCAACTGCTGATCGGTGGTGTGCTGGCCGGGTTGGTGCTTTTTTGCGCCGCTTCCCTGCAGCAGGTGGGGCTGCTTTATACCACGGCGGCCAAGGCCGGTTTTATCACCGGGCTTTACATCATTCTGGTGCCGGTACTGGGGCTGCTGTTGCGTCACAAGACGGGGGGGAACACCTGGGTCGGTGCGCTTATCGCGGTGTTTGGGCTCTATGTGCTGAGTGTGACCGATGACTTTACTATCGGTTTTGGCGATCTGCTGCAGGTAATTGGTGCCCTGTTTTGGGCCATTCATCTCTTGCTCGTTGCTCATTACTCCAACCGGGTTGCGCCCATCAAGTTGGCCGGGGTGCAGTTTGTGGTGTGCGGCCTGCTCAGCCTTGCCACCGCCTTTGTCATCGAAACCCCGACAGTGGCTGGTGCAGTAGCTGGCTGGCAGGCGCTGCTCTATGCCGGACTGGTGTCGGTCGGGGTGGGCTATACCCTGCAGGTGGTGGGGCAGCGGGGCGCCCATCCGGCCCACGCCGCCATCATCCTCAGTCTGGAGACCGTGTTTGCCGCCATCGGTGGTGTGCTATTGCTCGGCGAAATCCTGGATGAACGCGCCATAGTGGGCTGCGCCCTGATGCTGGCGGGGATGCTGATCTCGCAGATCCGCTTGCGATGGTGGTGGAAGTCACGGCGGGACAAGGTGCCGCAGGCCAAGTAAACCGCGCTTTGCCGGTATAACAAAAACGCCCCGACTGTCGTGCCGGGGCGTTTTGCATGGTGGCGGTTCGGATCAGATCAGGGGCGTTGATCCAGCTCGCGCTCCAGCTCCACCGCCTTCAGGCGGGCCGGATGGGTGTTGAGGCGTTGCCAGTAGGCTTGCAGGTGCGGGAAGTGGGCCAGCTGGCCGCTTTGTGCCAGCAGATCCACCAGGAAGGAGTTCATGATGTCGGCGCCGGAGAGGCGATCCCCCACCAGATAATGGCGGCTTGCCAGTACATCGTTGAGGTAGCCCAGCACCTTGGCACACTCCGCCTTGGCGTAGTCCGGCAGGAAGCGCATCGGGCTGCCATCTTTTCGCACGAACATGTCGAGCAGTAGCGGCAGAATGCCGGAGCTCTCGGCAAAGTGGAGCCACTGCAGATACTCGGGATACTCCGGGCTATCTGGTGCCGGTGCCAGCCGCTCGGCGGCATAGCGGGCAATCAGGTACTCGGTGATGGCGCCCGATTCCGCCAGCACCCGGCCGTCGAACTCGATGACTGGCGATTTGCCGAGGGGGTGGATGGCTTTGAGCTCGGGCGGCGCCAGAAAGGTGGTGGCATCGCGCTGGTACGCCTTGATTTCATAGGGCTGGCCCAGCTCTTCGAGCAGCCAGATGATGCGCTGGGAGCGGGATTTGTTCAGGTGGTGCAGGACTATCATAACGACCTCGATTCGGTGGCAGGATGGGGGGTACGAGCAGGCGAGGGCTGCGGTTCAGCGGCAGCGAAAAAAGAGCGGGCTGATGCCCGCTCGCTCGTTGACTGACTCAGGCCTCCAGCGCTTGATCCAGATCCGCCAGTATGTCTTCGATCGCCTCGATCCCCACCGACAAGCGGATCATCTCAGGTTTCACTCCAGCCCTGGCGTGCTCGGCTTCGCTCAGCTGGCGATGGGTGGTGGAGGCCGGGTGGCAGGCTAGCGACTTGGCGTCGCCGATATTGACCAGTCGCTTGAAGATCTTGAGCGCATCGTAGAAACGCACGCCCGCTTCATAACCATCCTTCAGACCGAACGAGAGGATGGCCGAGGGGCGACCGGCCATGTACTTCTCTGCCAGCAGATAGTGGGGGTGACCCGGCAGACCGGCGTAGCTGACCCAGGCCACCTTGGGGTGATGCTTGAGGT
>JBOFSK010000285.1:0-3949 GCA_051651505.1 Aeromonas sp. | reverse complement strand
CGCGGTGCAAAATGCTGAAACAAACGGGCAAACGCAGCCTTGTCGGTCTGTTCTGCCACCTTGATTAGCAAATATTTGAGGTCGCCATCCGGGTTTTCCATCACGGGCGAGGTCCTGGGTATTATCGATTGTGGTTGGCCAGTATATGCCATTGCGCCATCCCTTTTGTGTGCGGTAGAGCGTGCTGTGGTCATCACTCATTACGCCCGCTGCCGATCCCTGGATCAGCGCGATTAAAAATAGATTCAGTGGCTGGCCACCAACACCCCGGTGAGCAAGGTCATGGTTGATTGGTTATCTGGTGCCGCCAGCAGCAACTGCTTTTGTTCAGCCGCGATAGGAAGTACCTCCAGCCAGCGCTGTGCTACCCAGTTGCCATCTTCCCAGCAAGGCGCCTGATAAAGAGCCGCATACTCGGGATAATCAGCAAACACCTCTTGCAGTGCCTTAGCCAGCGGTCGCTGATCGGGGTGCAGTCGCCGGGTCGGCCAAGCGGGCAAAGGGGTCACTTGGCCGATACGCAGACCATCGGGTTGCAGCCAGAGATCCTCAATCTGCACCCGCGCCACCCCCTGCACCGTGATCCCCAGCATACCGTCCGGCAGCCGATCAAAGTCGATGATGGTGACTTGCGTTGCGATAGGTAGCATGTTGCGCAAGGCATCCGGCTGACGGGGATCCACCATGCAAAGGGCAAAGCCTCTCTGCCCGGCCTCGGCAATCATTCGCTGGTATCTGGGCTCGAAGATCCGCAGCGGCATAATGCCACCGGGCAGCAAGTGAGCCGAAAGGGGGAACAGCGCCAGTTGCATCGAATACTCCTTGATTAGATCCACCTGTTGATACGCCAAGCCAGCAGGGGCAGATCACCGCCCTGCGTGGGAAAGAAAAACCCTCAGTCATTAGTGGAAAATAGCCTGGACAGCCCGCTTTGATATGCATTAGAAATAGATAAGCACCATATCACGGTCAATATTCCTGATATGCATGCCAAAAGCAGTGAAATATCTCACAGGCGGCGAGGGCCAGGTCATCCCTATAGTTTTCTCGAGCCGATGCGGGTAAAATTCACGCCCTTATATATCAGTCATTTTTCGACGCGCAACCTTGGTGGTCAGTTATGAAAGAGCATATTCATCATCTACTTGAACAAACGGTAGCCAACCTCAAGTCAGCAGGTATCCTGCCGGCCGACCTGGAAGCCCGGGTACAAGTAGACCGATGCAAGGAAAAGGCTCACGGCGACCTGGCTACCAACCTGGCCATGCTGCTGGCCAAGCCGGCCCGCAAGAACCCCCGCGAGCTGGCAACGGCCATCATCGAACATCTCCCTGCCTCCGACCTGATCGCCAAGGTTGAGATCGCCGGTCCCGGCTTTATCAACTTCTTCTTCGACCAGCGCTGGCTGGCCGGTCAGGTCGAGGCCATGGTCACGTCCACCAACGCCAACGTGAAACTGCCGACCCCGCAGACCGTGGTGGTGGACTACTCAGCCCCCAACGTGGCCAAAGAGATGGCGGTGCACCACATTCGCTCCACCGTACTCGGTGACGTGGCCGCGCGCGCGCTGGAATTCCTCGGCCACAACGTGGTGCGTGCCAACCACATCGGCGACTGGGGTACCCAGTTCGGTATGCTGATCGCCTATCTGGAAAAAATGGCCAACGAGCACGCCAGCGACATGGCGCTCAAGGACCTGGAAGCCTTCTACACCCAGGCCAAGCGCTGCTACGACGAAGACGACGCCTTCGCTGAGCGCGCCCGTAACTACGTGGTCAAGCTGCAGGGCGGCGATGAGTACTGCCGCACCATGTGGAAGAAGCTGGTCGACATGACCATGGAACAGAACCAGATCAACTACAACCGCCTGAATGTCTCCCTGACCAACAAAGACATCATGGGCGAGTCCATGTACAACGACATGCTGGTGCACATCGTGACCGACCTGAAAGCCAAAGGGCTGGCAGTCGAAAGCGAAGGGGCCACCGTGGTGTTCCTGGACGAGTTCAAGAACAAGGATGGCGAGGCGATGGGCGTCATCATCCAGAAGAGCGATGGCGGTTTCCTCTACACCACCACCGACATCGCCTGTGCTAAATACCGTTACGAAACCCTGGGCGCCGATCGGGTGATGTACTTCATCGACTCCCGTCAGCACCAGCACCTGATGCAGGCCTGGGCCATCACTCGCAAGGCGGGCTATGTACCTGAGTCCGTTCCCCTTGAACACCACGCCTTCGGCATGATGCTGGGCAAGGATGGTCGTCCCTACAAAACCCGCTCCGGTGGCACCGTCAAGTTGGTGGATCTGCTCAATGAAGCTGAAGAGCGGGCCAGCGCCCTGCTGGAGAGCCGCAACAGCGACCTCTCTGCCGCAGAAAAGGCCGAGGTTGTGCATGCCATTGCCATGGGTGCAGTCAAGTATGCGGATCTCTCCAAGAACCGCACCACCGACTACATCTTCGACTGGGACATGATGCTCTCCTTTGAAGGCAACACAGCCCCTTACCTGCAGTACGCCTACACCCGGATCCAGTCCATCTTCCGCAAGGCGGGCGTCGAGGCTGCGACCCTGACCGGCAATGTCATCCTGGATCAGGAGGCCGAAGAGGTGCTGGCCCAGAAGCTGATCCAGTTCTCCGACGCGGTCAACGGCGTGGCAGACAAAGGCATGCCACACCTGCTCTGTACCTACCTGTACGAGTTGTCCGGCAACTTCATGACCTTCTATGAAGCCTGCCCAATCAACAAGGATGGGGTAGACGAAGCCACTCGCCAGAGCCGCCTGCTGCTGTGCGCCGCCACCGCCAAGGTGTTGAAGCTGGGCCTCGGCGTGCTGGGTATCCATACCCTGGAGCGCATGTAATAGATGGCAGCCCGGGATTATGTCGACAGCCGCCCGCGACGTCGGGCGGGTGGCCGCAGCACCAGGAAAGCCGCGCCTCGCCGCGTTCCTGTGATACCCATCCTGCTGGTCGCGGCACTGCTGGCAGGGTTTGGCGGCTTCCTCTACATGATCAATGGCAAGGGTAACGACGCCCCCACCATTGAAGAGCAGGTCAAAGCCAACAAGCCAAAAACGCAAAATAACGGGCTGCCGCAGGAGAAATGGAGCTATATCGAGCGACTTGAAAACAAGCGGGTCGATATCGTCGAGCCGCCACCCCAACCGGGTGTGCTGCCGCCGCCTCCGGCAGAGACCCTGACCCTGCAGCCGGCACCGACCAGCACCCCTCAACCGGGCACCCCGATTGGCCAACCCAAGCCCTACCTCGCCAATCCGGCGACCACCCCTGATGGCGGGGCGCCGGTTGCCAACGCCCAGGAACAGGTCGTCAATCGCCAGGCTGAGCGGGAACGGATGGAGCGGGAGATCCGGGCTGAGCTGGAACGGGAGCGTGCCGCTGCCGCCAAGGCCAAGCCGGTCACGGCACCAGCCCAGAATACAGCGGCCGACAACAGCCGCTATATGATGCAGTGTGCGGCGCTGCGCTCGCAGGATTCTGCCGAGTCGCTCAAGGCACGCATCGCCTTCACCGCGGGGCTCTCGTCCAGCCTGCAGGTGATCAATGGCGCCAACGGCACCGTCTACAAGGTGATGGTGGGCCCCTTCAACGGCAAGGCGGCCGCCGACGCGGCCAACCGCAAGCTGCAGAGTTCCGGCATCAGCGGCTGCATTCCCAAGAAAGGGTAATCCGCTTACCGATGACGCAGGGCCGGGTGGCAACATCCGGCCCTGTTCTTTTGGGGCTGCTCGCCACCTCAACATCCCGTCACCGCATTTATCCCGATAAAAGGCAGGGTTGAAAAGCCGCTTTGCCATCCCCATCTTTCTTGCCATGCACAGTCAGGCCGTCATTCGGCTCAAGCGAGGTAAGTAAAGTGACTACCATAGTTTCAGTTCGCCGCAACGGTCAGGTCGTCATCGGTGGCGATGGCCAGGTCTCTC
>JBOFSK010000284.1:0-2899 GCA_051651505.1 Aeromonas sp. | reverse complement strand
CTGATAGCCTGACTGGCGCTGCCGGCCAGCGAGTCAGTAATGCCCCGCGTCGCGGTGCTCAGGGCGCTACCAAGGGAGAGGGGGGCAGCGGCGAGCGGCTTGCTTGCGGCATCGGTCAGTGCCTTGGCGGAGGTGGTAGTCGGGGTGATCGGGGTCTGCCAGCCCTGTATGGCGACAGGTAATAGCGGGGTGTTGGCAGCCAGATCTTCGCCGAAGGTCTGGGTGGTGCCATCGCCATGCTGCAGTAGCACGGCCATCTGGTTGGTTTGCGAGTTCCATACCATGCCTGCCTGCTTGGCCGCGTCGGGCACAGGAGCATAGCGGGACACCATATAGAATAAGGGGCCCTCTTGTTGCAGCTCATTGGCTGTTTTTAGCAACTGCATGGTGGTGTCGTAGTGGGGGCCAAGGAGTGGAGAGAGTCGATCCTTGATCATCGGTTGTTCGAGCAGATTGACCTCGTTGGGATCGAGCCCAACCAGTGGTTTGAGCAGGGCCCACATCAATTGGCTGGTTGGGCTCATCATCAGCAGGGGGGCAACGCAGGCGGACAACATCAGGCTCAGGCAGGCAGCCTTCAGTAACGGCATGATACGCATTGGGAAAGCATCCAAATAACGATTTGATAAATAAGATTATATTTTGTCTTCCTGACAAAATGACCGGGTGTTTCTGCGCGGCAGCAAGCGGCTGGCACAGGCGCAAGCAGGCTATCATATTGGTTCCACAATACCAGTCGGCCACATGATAGCGGGTCAAGTAATATCACATGCTGGTCGATGTATCGTAATAACCCCGTAACGAAATCGGACCTATCCCATGAGAAATCCATTGCTCTGCCTGCTGGCCTCCCTCTGGCTCGTGCCCGCCCTGGCTGCCACCAAAACCACGATCGCAGGGGGGATCGCGAGCCCCGAGCTGGTGCTGCCGCTGGGTTCGCTGGCGGAGCGAGTCTGCTGGTTTGCGGATCAGAGGTATTCCGAAGGGGCCCGCATCATGCAGGGGGACATCTGGTTGGAGTGCGGCCCGCACAATGCGCTTGAGAGTAATGGTTCTCTGGCCTGGCGCGCCCCTGCTGTGGTGCGGCCTGCCACCCGGGGGGTGAACGATCAGCAGAGGATTTCCGTGGGTCAGTGAGGCTTTTCTTGATCCAGCTAAAGACATGGACGTGATCCCTATCGCATAATGCAGCTCCTTTCTTCTCTTGGCTGGAACTTAAGAAATGGCTCGTCGCTCTTCCAATGCACAACGTCGTCGCAGTAGCTGGTGGTACAAACGCTTGTTGGCAAGGGAGCGGGAAGAGCGCGAAGCGCGTTCCGTCCGGGATTGATCAAGCAGTAAAAACGGAGCCTAGCGCTCCGTTTTTTTATGGGATTTAATCAGGATTAGCCCCTAGCGCTGAAGGCCTTTTTGGGCAAACTTGGGACGGGCATTCATGATCTGCTCGACTTGCTCATCGCTCATCTTGCCGCGAGAGAGACCGAGCACCTTGTAGGTGAGCAGTGGCCGGGCGGGCAGGGCGATCATCAGCGCCCGGATCTGGTTTTCATCCTCTTTTTCCCGCTGCGGCTTGCCATAGGCGTAGGTGAGGACCCCGGCATCCATCAGGTTTTTGACGGCGGGCTCGGTGATCGGCAGCTTTATGACGCTTTTGCGCTGCAGTACAAACTCGCGCAGTACCGCCTTCTCGTTGAAGTCGAGAAAACCAATCATGCGGGCCAACTGACCCTGCTGGCGACGGATTTGCCACGCCGCTTCGGCCCACTCCCAGGCAATCAGAAAACCTTGGCTGCCAAAGTAGGAGAGGGCGATCAACATACCAACACCGAGCCAACCCGCATGGTCACTCGCCCATTGGCTAACTGCACCCTGCATTAGCCCGGCCGGAAACAGCAAGATAACGCTGCAGCAGAGCAACAACCAAACCATCAGCCAGTTAAGGCGGTGCAGTGGATAGAAATGTTGGATCCACCGTTTCATTGTTCATCCTTCCCAAACAGTTGTGAATAGCAAGCGCAAGCGATATACAGCAAAGGGTATGCCAATGCGGCATAAAAAAGCCTCCTGAGAGCAGGAGGCTTTTGGATGGGCGGGCTTGCTTCCCTTACAGGGCGGCGATCTCGGCTTGCTGGGCTTCCAGCTTGGTCAGCTGAACACGGTAATCTTCCAGCTTCTCGCGCTCTTTGGCGATGACGGCTTCCGGCGCCTTGGCGACGAAGGCTTCATTGCCCAGTTTGCCTTCGATGCGGCCACACTCGCCAACCAGCTTGGCTACTTCTTTGGCCAGGCGGGCCAGTTCGGCGTCCTTGTCGATGAGGCCGGCCATCGGGATCATCAGCTCGGTGGTGCCGATCAGCTTCTTCACTGACAGGGGAGCCACTTCACCGTCCGCCAGTACGCGGATGGATTCCAGACGGGCCAGCGACTTGAGGAAGGCCTCATTGTCACCGGCGCGCTGGGCATCCTTGGCGTCGCACTTGAGCAGTACGTTCAAGGCCACGCTGGGTGCCACGTTTACCTCGGCACGAATGTTACGCACCCCTTCGATGAACGCCTTCACCCACTCCTGATCCGCCATCGCGGTTTCGTCCACCTTGGCGGCGTCGAACTCCGGGAAGGCCTGCAGCATGATGGTGTCGGCGTGCACGCCAGCCAGCGGTGCCACCGATTTCCAGATGGTCTCGGTGATGAACGGGATGATCGGGTGGGCCAGACGCAGCAGGGTCTCCAGCACGCTGACGAGGGTGTGGCGGGCAGCGCGCTGCTCGGCCTCGGAACCCTTGCCCAGTACCGGCTTGGTCAGCTCCAGATACCAGTCACAGAACTGGTTCCAGATAAATTCGTACAAGACGCCCGCGGCGATATCGAAGCGGTAGGTATCGAGGGCGGTGCGGAAGTC
>JBOFSK010000283.1:0-3463 GCA_051651505.1 Aeromonas sp. | reverse complement strand
CTGCTACATGGGGCAGGAGACGGTAGCCCGCGCCAAGTATCGCGGCGCCAACAACCGCGCCCTGTTCCTGCTGGCGGGCACCAGCGGCGAGCCGGTCGCCAGCGGCGATACCCTGGAACTGCAGCTCGGTGACAACTGGCGCCGTAGCGGCATGGTGCTCAACGCCTGGCAACAGGCCGGGCAGGTGTGGCTCACCGCCGTATTGCCGAAAGATACCGAGGCTGACGCCCAATTCCGCCTCAAGCAGGACGAGGGCTCCCACCTCACCCTGCAACCCCTGCCTTACGTACTGACCGAGTAAGGTCGGCTAGCGAGGCACCCGCGCCAGCAGTGCCTCCTTCAGCCAGCGCCCCGCCTGCCCCAGCGGGCGGGCGCGATGCCACTGCAGCTCCAGCGCCAGCGCGTGGCTGGCGATAAAATCCGGCTCCAGCACCACCACCTCGCCCCGCTTCAGCGGCTGATGCAGCAGAAATGCCGGGATGGCGGACCAACCCAGACCCCGCTTGACCAACTCCAGCACCCCGAGATCCCCCTCGACCCACCACACCTGAGCCGAGATGCGAAAACGCTGGCGCTCGCTCCCTTCCCGTCGGCCGGTCACCATCAGCTGGCGCGCGCCTTGTAAGTCAACCTCCCGCAGCGGCTGCTGGCGGGCCAGCGGATGATCCGGTGACACCACCAGCGGCATGGTCACCTCTCCGAGCGAACGGGCGACGATCTCCCGCTGGGGATGCACCTTCTGGTAGCTGATACCGAGCTGGGCCCGGCCGGTCACCAGCAGCTCGGTCACATCCTCCATCAGAGGAAAGAGCAGCTCCAGCTCTACGGTCGGGTAACGAGTGGCGAACTCCTCCAGCAGGGTGCCGAGCCAAGGCAGGTGGGAGTCATCATCGATGGCCAGGGTGAGGCGCGTCTCCACCCCGGCCGCCAGCTCCCCAGCAATGGATTGCAATCGTTCACTCTGCGCCAGCAGGATCCCCGCCTCCTGCACCATGCGGGCCCCCGCCTCCGTCAGCTGCGGATAGCGGCCGCTGCGGTCAAACAGGGTGAGCGCCAGATCGATCTCCAGATTGGCGATGGCGCTGCTCACCACCGACTGCGCCTTGCCCAGCTTGCGGGCGGCAGCGGAAAACGAGCCGGTTTCGGCGGCGGCCAGCAAGATCCTCAGTTGTTCCAGTGATGGCGTCATCTTATGGCCCTCCGGCAAGCTCTCTCATCCATCTATTTTAGCGATGGATACCAACATGAATCTATCGCTAAAGATCTATAGATTAACCAGCAATCCGTGAATGAACCTGATTGAGAGAGTGACTTATGCGTACCCGTAACGATCGCTTGCGCCATGCCATTGGCTTTGAACTGATTGGCCTGCTGATTGCCGCCCCGCTGGCCAGCTGGGTCACCGGGGTCGGGCTCAACCATATGGGCCCGCTGGCCCTGTTCTTCTCGCTGCTGGCCACCGTCTGGAACTACCTCTACAACATCGGGGTCGACAAGCTGCTGCTCAAATATCAGGGCCATACCCACAAAACCCTGTGGCAACGGGTGCTGCATACCTTCGGCTTTGAGGGCGGCCTGCTGGTCGTCGCGCTGCCAGTCATGTCATGGTGGCTAAGCATCAGCATGCTGGAGGCGCTGGTGCTGGATCTAGGCTTCGTCGCCTTCTACCTGATCTATGCCTTCGTCTACAACTGGGGTTATGACAAAGTGTTCCCTATCCCCCGCGAAGTGCCCCATGGCATGCCACAAGGGGTGCGCTAAGGCGCGAATCGAGTGGGCCGGAACCGAGAAGTGAAGGCCAACAAGGGCAGCCAACAGAAGTAACGACACGGCCCCATCATGGCAGACATGATGGGGCCGCAAGAGGGATCAGCGCAGGCAGGCCGACTGATCCAGCGGTAAGGATCCAGGCCTGCCTGTTACTCAGGCTTGTGCCTTGATCTCTTCGCCGCTCTCGTCGGTAGCGGCCACCTCTTCAGGCTGGGCCTGGGCGGCCTGCAGCGCTTCCAGCTCGCACTGATAATCGCTCAGGATCTGCTGGGCCACCGCCATATCCCCCTTGTGCTTGCGCTCGAACAGATGGTGTTGCACCACACCGTTGAGATACTCCATCGTGATGGGCTGCTCCAGGGTGGCCATCAACTCTTCTTTCTCCAGCTCGGCATTGATTTCATCGGCAGTGGTGCGCAGCAGCCCGGCCAGTTGCACCAACATGCGGCGCTCACCTTCGCGCAACAGGCTCAACATGCGGTTTTTCTGCTGCTCATTCTGTTGGGTCATATATTTCCTTATCTCAATAAAAAACCCTATCACCCCATTCTGCCCTGTCGCTCCAATAGCGTCTATCGACGGCACATGACCGGCACTTATTGTGAGCACTGCTTCACAAATACCGACCACCGCTATTTGCCACCGCCCTGAGGCATTCCCCTGCCTATCTGAGGTATAGTAGCCGTTCATTATCGGGATCTGTCGTGACAGATCTCCGCTCGGTTTACCTGCCCCATCGAGGTGAAGATCCCCATTATGACCGATGCCATTGTGGTGCTCTGCACCTGCCCAGATCAAACCAGTGCCGACCTCGTCAGCGAACAGCTGCTAAGCCAGCGGTTGGCAGCCTGCATCAATCAGCTGCCAGGCGTCACCTCTGTCTATCGCTGGCAAGGCAAGCTGGAGCGCACCACCGAGATCCAGCTCATTATCAAATCCCGCCAGTCGCTCTTTGCCGAGCTGCAGGCATGTATTCAAGCCAATCACCCCTATGAGGTGCCCGAGCTGCTGGCCCTGCCGGTCAGTGCCGGACTGCCCGCCTATCTCGACTGGCTGAACGGGGAGACCGCATGACCTTCACCCGCTTGCTCTCTCCCCTGCTGCTGCTCTGTGCCCTGTTGACGACAGTGATAGGCCACTCCCCGGCCCATGCCAACAGCACCGATCTGCTCAGCGCGCTGGGCATTGACGCCAATGCCAAACCCAAATTTTTGCAAGTCGATGAGGCCTTTCAGATCGAGAGCGAACAGCGCGGCGATCAGCTGCTGCTGACCCTCCACATCGCCGACGACTACTACCTCTATCGCCACAGCCTGCGTTTCCAGGGCAACAACCTCACCTTCAACGAGCCACCCCTGCCGGAGGGGACCGAGCATGAGGATGACTTCTTCGGCAAGACCCGGGTCTACTACCAGCAGGTGAGCATCGCGGTGCCGCTAAAGGAGGTGGGCGATAGCGCCACCCTGCGAGTGCGCTATCAGGGTTGTACCGATGGCCTCTGCTATCCGCCGACCGACAAGCTGATTGATGTGGCCCCGCTGGCGGCGGCAACGACGGTGTCCACTGCTGAAACGGCACAAAGCGTCGCCCCCGTGAGCCAGCAGGATCAGCTGGCGGCAGCCCTTGGCAATCAGGGCTTTTGGCTCAGCATCCTCGCCTTCTTTGCCCTCGGGCTGGGGCTCGCCTTCACCCC
>JBOFSK010000282.1:0-2328 GCA_051651505.1 Aeromonas sp. | reverse complement strand
GCACTCGCCAAGGCGAACGCGATGGCGGCAGAGATTCTGCTCTTCCTAAGCATGGGTGTATCCTTCCTGGTTGTTTATTGTTTGCTTCCTGATACCGCCCTCTTTGGAGCGATGTGTAAGGCATATCAATCTTTGGCAGGTAGCGTCAATGGCGTGGGTGGGCAGCACACAGCGACCGCCAATAAGAGAAGTATGTTGTTAACGAATGGTTAACCCAGAGGAAAATATCGTTAAAAAAGCAGAATGCGATGTTAACTAGATGATGGTTACTGTGATTGGCGTCAAATTAATACTTAATGAACTTATTCGTTCTACCGGTGTCATTTTATATTTAATATAAGTAAAAAACACTTTGTCAGTATAAAACACTAATGCCGTGCGTATTAACTTCACTCCCATTGATGACAAAACTCACCATGGGCCTGCGATGATAAGGTTTTCAGCCTCCGCTCAGCCAGAGATAAAAGCCAATAACAATCAAATGCTTGCTATCTATTTAGATAAAAATAAACGACCGTTTATATTTTTTAAATTTATGTTGAACCGCAGCGTTTTGTCTTGATTTTCACTTTTTCGATAAAAAACGCATTTTTCTGCGCCCCTGACCTCTACTGGCCATTTGTCCCTGTTTTCCCCTTCCTTGTACTTGATTTTTGTTGCGGAGCTTTTACAGTGGCCGAACGGATTGTCTGCTGTTTAGCCATCAATCCAGCGCGTAATGCCAGGAAGGATAGGCCCGTCACCGGATTTGACTGGTCGCAAAAAAGAACAACAAGGACGAGGTTCCCCCATGCTGTCGTATTTCCTACGCCGGATGTTGCTTATCATCCCGACGTTTCTCGGTATCACCCTGCTCGTCTTCACCATCACCCGTTTCGTGCCGGGCGGCCCGGTCGAACGCATGCTACTGCAAGCCCAGGTTTCCCAGAATGAATCTGGCCGATCCAGCGGCAGCAAGGGGGCGCAGGCCCTCTCCGATGAACAGATCGAGGAGCTCAAGGCCTTCTATGGCCTCGACAAGCCGATGCTGGTCGCCTATTGGGAGTGGCTGCAGAAACTGGCGGTACTGGATCTGGGCGAGTCGACCCGCTACTACGAACCGGTATGGGATCTCATCAAGGACAAGCTCCCCGTCACCGCCTTCTTCGGGCTAGCCACCTTTGTGCTGAGCTATGCGGTCTCCATCCCGCTCGGGGTGGCTAAAGCGCTCAGGCACAACAGCCGCTTCGACTCGTTAAGCTCCATGGCCATCTACATGGCCTATGCCCTGCCCGCCTACGTGGTGGGGATCTTCCTTATCACCGTCTTCGCCTTCCATCTGGAGTGGCTGCCGATGGGCGGTTTTCCGGGAGATGATTTTGAGTATATGGAGAGCAGTTGGGATCAGATCCGCACCGTCTTTGCCCACGCCCTGCTGCCGCTTATCGCCTACGCCATCGGCGATTTCGCCATCCTCACCATGACCATGAAAAACAGCCTGATGGAGAACCTGTCGGCCGATTATGTGCGCACCGCCGTGGCCAAGGGGTTGCCGTTTCGCAAGGCGGTCACCGACCACGCCATGCGCAACAGTCTGATCCCCATCGCCAGTCACTTGGGGTCAGTGCTCACCGTCTTCTTCGGCGGCTCCTTTCTCATCGAGACCATCTTCAACATCGACGGCATCGGCCTGCTCGGTTACGAGGCGATCGTCGAGCGGGACTACCCCACCGTCATGGGCATTCTGGCTATCACCTCGATGCTGATGCTAATTGGCAATATCGTCTCCGATATCTGTGTTGCCCTCGTTGATCCTCGCGTGCGGTTTGGAGACTGACCATGAAACTCAATCCGGTTACCTTGAAAAAACTCAAGCGCTTCAAGTCGATCAAGCGCGGTTACTACTCCTTTATCATCTTCACCACCCTGGTGCTGCTCTCCCTGCTGGCGGAGCTGCTGGTCAACAGCCGGGCGCTGATGGTGAGCTATCAGGGCCAGCTGCACTTCCCCACCTATGGCGATGTGATCCCCGGTCAGCAGTTCGGGCTCGATTACGAGTACGAAACCAACTACCGCCAGCTCAAGGCCAAGTTTGCCGCAGAGGGCCAGGGCGACTGGGTGTTGCTGCCGCCGGTACCCTGGAACCCTTACGAGCAGGATTTCAAGGAGGATGCCTACCCGCCTTACGCGCCGAGCTTGGCTGAGCGCCACTTCCTCGGCACCGACACCAGCGGCCGCGACGTGCTGGCGCGGCTGGTTTACGGCTTTCGCATCGCCATCGGCTTTGCCTTTATCGCGCTGGCGGCCAGTTACGCCATCGGAGTCACCATCGGCTGTCTGATGGGCTTT
>JBOFSK010000281.1:0-2082 GCA_051651505.1 Aeromonas sp. | reverse complement strand
TGTTACATCATCTAGTTTTTCTGAGCTATTGGATATGCTGAGGAATTCAGATAAGTCAGGAAGTTTACTTACAAAGCAGTCTTTTGTGGTAGAGGTGATGGTTCTACCATACTTGTAACAAGGAGTTGAATTTACAGTTTTAGCTATCTGGAGTATACACAAGACTAGATAATCACACCTATTAGTGTGATTTTACAATAAAACTATGCAAATTGTTAAAAATCACTCAGTATCGCACTGTTGTGTTATGACACGTAACAAAAATATCACATTCATTTGTTTACTAAAGCAACACATTTAAACATATGAATTTAACTTAAAATGTGTTGTCCCATATAGGAAATCTATTTCAGGTTGAAATGGCCTGAGAGAAAAGTATTATGAGGGAGGGGATAAAATAAGAATGTGCGTGTGTTCCTATACCTCCAAAATCAGTCGATAAGACAGTAAGTAAAAAGGATGTAATAACATTACAAAAAGTTCTATAAAACTACTCTGTCAACCTGTCTGTAACACTGTCACCTGACTTACCAGCCACTGTCACACGCTCCCTGTCACCTGCCTACTAATTGGACTCACCTGCTACCACTTACCTGCAGCACACTTAAGCACTCACACTCCTCACCTTCAGTGGCTGGTCTCGAGGTTCTACCACTCGAGGTTGGATTACTCACCTGTCTCCTCTCATCTGCCTGCCTGGCCTGGATCGCCACCCCTTTGGATAAGGATATATGAAAGCTGATGCCTCATCAGATAAGACTTTGAATACTTAGCTTCCTGCTTTGAACTTACCTCTTTTACCTTTTCTTTGGAAGCATCTTCAGTTATTGAATAAATCCTGTTTGAATCTTCACCTGTGTTGTCTGCCCTCTATCCAACCGTGACAGAAGACCAGCCCCGCAAAATCTACAAGCTACGTGGGAATCACCGCACCCATGGACCCACTTCCGCCAGACCAACTTGCCGAACTCACCCGGTCACTTCGCGAAACACTCACTCCCGCTGTCACCGTCTCCTTACCTATGGCCAGTCCCATGGCTCGTCCGGCGACCTACTCGGGAGAAGCATCCACGTGCAGTGGGTTTTTACTCCAGTGCACTCTCTACTTCGAACTCCACCCTCACCAATTCGCCAGCGAGCGAGCTAAGGTATCATTCATCATCTCCCTACTCGCTGGTCGTGATCTGCAATGGGCCGAAGCGCTGTGGACTTCAGAAAACCCTCTGATCAATTCCTCAGCCAACTTCATGGGGCATTTCCGAGAAGTCTTCAGTCAAGCCACCACCGAAATTTCCGTCCATGACGAACTTCTTCGACTGCGGCAAGCCACATCACCCATTAACGACTTCACTCTCCGTTTCCGCACTCTTGCCGCAGTCAGTGGCTGGAACGAGACGGCGCTTCTGGCCACCTATCGACGAGGATTAAACCCGCTGATTCGCCAGCACATGGCCATCTATGATGACTCAGTCGGACTAGAGAGTTTCCTGCAAAAGGCGACCCATGTCGCTCAACACCTGACGGCTTGCCATATGGAAGCTTCACCCGCTGCTGCCGCCTCTCCCGAGCCAACCCCTCCAGCACCTGAGCCCATGATCACCGACGCTTACCATCTGTCTCAATTTGAACGCACGCGTCGACTCACCACTGGCCTCTGCCTCTACTGCGGATCGCCGGATCACCACCTGCTCACCTGCCCCGTTCGTCCCCCACGCCCTGCGGTGAGTACCCTCCATATCACTCCATCTGTGTCTCCCATTCCATATATCGATGCTTTACTCACCCATAATTCTACCTCCTTCCCAGTCAAAGTTCTGGTGGACTCCGGTGCCTCGGGAAATTTCATCTCCTCTCTCACCCTCCATTGTCTCGATCTCCCCTGTTCAGCCAGCTCCACCACATACCAGATATCCACCATCCAGGGAAAACCGCTGGGCAAGGGGTTGGTGCACCTCCGCACGCCAGTGGTCGAGCTCGGCATCGGATGCTTCCACTCGGAGAGAATCTCATTCTTGGTGCTGGAGGAGGCTAATGTGGATATCGTCCTGGGACGCCCCTGGCTCGAATATCACCATCCCACCA
>JBOFSK010000280.1:0-1644 GCA_051651505.1 Aeromonas sp. | reverse complement strand
GTCGAAGCCTTTCAACCTTTGCCGGAGGTAGTCGTCTTTCTGTTTGAGCTTTAGCAGCAGCAGCCCCGCGCTCTATCCGCTTCGGATGAGCGTCGGGAAGAATGCGCGGCTGTTGACGACACTCCCCTGACGGATGCGCGTAGCGCCAGGGAAGGGGAGATGGAGGAAGCAGCCAACTATCTAGAGGGTTGATCAGAAACCTTGCGCTTCAATGATCGGATCAGTTCCCTAACCACATCGGTCTTTGTCCTTCCTGTCTGTTGACAGTAAGCGGCAAGCAAGTCCATCTCGGACTGTTCAATCCTAATATTGAAAGTCGTCTTAGTCATTGCACTGTAACTATATTTGCGTTACCATACTAGCATGAGAACCGCGTACCAGTATCGACTAAGATTGACCGCAACGCAGCAAGCCACAATTGATCAGTGGCTTGAATTAGCGCGTCGTCAATATAACTATCGGCTGGCTGAACGGTTCAACTGGTACGAGCAAAACCGCTGCAATATCAATGCTTGTCCGTTAATCTGCCATCTTCCAGAACTGAAAGACCGTCCTGACTTTTATCGTCAGAAGCGGGATTTGGTGAACTCGAAAAAGCTGTTTTCTGAATACAAGGATCTCCCTTCTCATACTCTGCAAGATGTGATCGCACGGGTAGAGAAGACGTTCGACCGATGGCTAGGCGGTGACAGCAACGGTCAGCGAAGCGGTCGGCCTAGATTCAAAGGACAAGGGCGATTCCGCTCAATTGCATTTCCTGATCCCGTCAAGCCAGAACATCTTGACGGGCGGTTTATCCAACTCCCCAAGATTGGCAAACTGAAAATGATTTTGCACCGTCCGATACCGGATGGGTTCAAAGTTAAAACGGCTGCAATCATCAAGAAGGTAGACGGCTATTACATCACCTTGTCATTGCAAGATAGCTCTGTGCCTGAACTCAGCCCCGAATTGCCCACGATGGATAACACCATTGGAATTGACATGGGCTTGAAGTCGTTTCTGGTCACTGATGGGGGTGAAGAGGTGGCAATTCCTCAGCACTACCGCAAGGCTGAAAAGCGACTCAAGCGGATTCAGCGTTCCCTCTCTCGAAAGAAAAAGGGTTCCAACCGCCGCAAAAAAGCGCTTCGGCGAGTGGCTAAGGCACATCTCAAAGTGTCGAACCAGCGTAAAGACTTTCACTACAAAACAGCGAAAAAGCTGCTGCACCAGGGAAAGAATATCGGGCATGAAAAGCTGAATATCAAGGGCATTGCCAGAACCCGAATGGCAAAGTCCACTTATGACGCTGGCTGGGGTCAATTCCTGCAAATTCTCTCGACTAAGGCTGAAAGAGCCGGGTTGATGACGATTGCGGTGAATCCCAACGGCACTTCTCAAAACTGCTCAAATTGTGGAACTAAGGTCAAGAAAGAGCTATCCGAGCGTTGGCACTGCTGCCATCACTGCGGCTTGGAACTCGACCGTGATCACAACGCAGCCATCAATATCAAACAAAGGGCGGTAGGGCATTCCGTTCTTAAAGCTCAGGTAACGTCCGAAGCAATAGCTGGAGTCACTGAGAAGCCCGCGCTCTATGCGTCAGCATGAGCGTCGGGAGTATGTCACCCGAAAGTTTCAAGCGATCGCTAGTTGAATCTC
>JBOFSK010000279.1:0-5523 GCA_051651505.1 Aeromonas sp. | reverse complement strand
TTACCTCTCCCCACGACGTGGCACGCTTTGGCGCCGAAGTTATCCGCGCCTCCCCCCGTCAGGCCGATTTTATGGTGATTGCTGGGACCCCCTTTATCAAGATGGCACCAGTCATTCAACGCCTCTATGAACAACTACTCGAACCCAAGTGGGTGATCTCCATGGGGGCCTGTGCCAACTCTGGCGGCATGTATGACATCTACTCGGTGGTACAGGGGGTGGACAAGTTCCTGCCGGTCGACGTCTACATTCCGGGTTGCCCGCCGCGGCCTGAAGCCTTTTTGCAAGCACTGATGCTGCTGCAAGACTCCATCGGCAAGGAGCGCCGTCCCCTCTCCTGGACGGTAGGCGATCAGGGGATCTACCGCCCCCAGATGCAGGCCGAACAAGAGCGCAAGCGCGGCGAGCGGATCAACGTGACCAACCTGCGCACGCCGGATGAGATTTAACCGATGAAACTGACTCGTGATTTTCCCCGTAATGACACCATGGCCCAGTGGCAGCCCAGCGACCACCAGGATGCCAAGGTCGTTGGTGAACTGTTTGCCCACTTCGGCGCCGAACGCTTCACGGTGCAAACTACCCGCACTGGCGTGCCGGTTCTCTGGCTCCCCCGCGAGTTGCTGCAGGATGTAGTGGGCTTTTTGCGCAAGCTGCCCGCCCCGTTCGTGATGCTCTATGACTTGAGCGCCACCGACGAGCGGCTGCGCAGCCATCGTGACGGCCTGCCCCCCAGCGACTTCACCGTCTTCTATCACCTTATTTCCATCGACCGTAACAGCGATCTGATGTTGAAAGTGGCGCTGACCGAGGGTGATCTGCACCTGCCTACCATGACCAACCATTTCCCCAATGCCAACTGGTATGAACGGGAAGTGTGGGATCTGCTGGGCATCACCTTCGATGGTCACCCCCATCTTACCCGCATCATGATGCCCAAGAGCTGGCAGGGTCACCCGCTGCGTAAAGATTACCCGGCGCGCGCCACCGAATTTGATCCCTTTATGCTCAATGCCGCCAAACAGGACATGGAGCAGGAGAACCTGCTGTTCAAACCGGAAGAGTGGGGACTGGCCCGCGGCAACGAGAACGAGGACTACATGTTCTTAAACCTCGGCCCCAACCACCCCTCCGCCCACGGCGCCTTTCGCTTAGTGCTGCAACTCGATGGCGAGGAGGTCCGCAACTGCGTGCCTGATATCGGCTACCACCATCGCGGCGCCGAAAAGATGGGCGAGCGCCAGTCCTGGCATAGCTACATCCCCTATACCGACCGGGTCGAGTATCTGGGCGGGGTGATGAACAACATGCCTTATGTGCTCGCGGTCGAAAAACTCGCCGGCATCAAGGTGCCACAGCGGGTCGATATGATCCGGGTGATGATGGCGGAGCTGTTTCGCATCCAAAGCCACTTGCTGTTCCTCGGTACCTATATTCAGGATGTGGGGGCCATGACCCCGGTGTTCTTCACCTTTACCGACCGCCAGCATATCTACACCATTATCGAGGCCATCACCGGTGCCCGTATGCACCCGGCCTGGTTTCGCATCGGCGGTGTTGCCCACGACTTGCCCAAAGGATGGGCACAGCTGATCCAGGACAACCTGCTGAGCTGGTTGCCCAAGCGACTGATGGAGTATGAAAAAGCGGCGATGCGCAACAGCATACTGCGCGCTCGTACCATAGGCGTCTCTGCCTATACCACCGAGCAGGCGCTGGCGTGGGGCACCACGGGAGCCGGATTGCGCGCTACCGGCCTCAACTTTGACGTACGCAAGTGGCGTCCCTATTCCGGCTATGACCAGTTCGACTTTGACGTGCCGGTCGGCAGCAATGGCGATGCCTACGACAGAGCCACCGTGCGGATCGAAGAAATTCGCCAGAGCATGCGCATCATCGAGCAGTGCATGAACAACATGCCGGAGGGACCGTTCAAGGCGGATCATCCGCTCACCACCCCGCCGCCCAAAGAGCGCACGTTGCAGCACATCGAGACCCTGATCAACCACTTCCTGCAAGTGTCATGGGGCCCGGTGATGCCTGCCGCCGAGTCGTTCCAGATGATTGAGGCAACCAAGGGGATCAACAGTTACTACCTGACCAGCGACGGCTCCACCATGAGCTACCGAACCCGGATCCGCACCCCAAGCTTTGCTCACCTGCAACAGATCCCCTCGGTGATCAAGGGCAGCATGGTGTCGGATCTCATCGTCTATCTGGGCAGTATCGATTTCGTTATGTCGGATGTGGACCGTTAACTGATCGGGTGCCCCGGCTATGGCCGAGGGTGCAGATCACCAGACCCACAGCAGTAGAGACAAGCCACCAAAGGTCACGTCATGAGCCAGCAATGTCAGTGTCAACATAAGCAGACCCCACAGGGGCAAGGGGCATGCAGCAGCAAACAGAACGACTTCGTTCTGAGCCAGGCTGAACGCGATGCCATCGAACACGAAAAACATCATTACGAAGATCCCCGTGCTGCCAGCATTGAAGCACTCAAGATCGTGCAACAAGCCAGAGGCTGGGTACCCGACGGTGCCATTTATGCCATCGCGGCCGAACTCGCTATTCCTGCCAGCGACGTAGAGGGGGTCGCCACCTTCTACAGCCAGATCTTCCGCCAGCCGGTGGGTCGCCACATCATCCGGGTCTGCGACAGCATGACCTGCTACATCAACGGCCATGAAGCCCTGATGGCCGGTCTCAAAGAGGGGATGGATCTTGCCCCCGGCCAGACCAGCGCCGATGGCCGCTTTACCCTGCTGCCGGTCTGCTGTCTTGGCAACTGTGACAAAGGTCCTGCAGTGATGATCGATGACGACACCTATGGCGGCCTCGATCCGGTGACATTGCTGAAAACCCTGGAGGCTTACCCATGAGCCTGCCGCAAAACAAAATCCTCGCCTCTTTTGGCACCGCCAACCGCACTGCCCGCGCCGCCGACACCCACCCGCTCACCTGGCGGCTACGAGACGATGGCCAGCCAGTGTGGCTAGAGGAATATCAAGCCAAGCAAGGCTATGAGGCGATGCGCAAGGCGCTCGGCCAGATGAGCCCGGATGAGATCGTCAGCACCGTCAAAGAGGCCGGGCTCAAGGGGCGCGGCGGCGCGGGCTTCCCCACCGGCGTGAAGTGGGGGCTGATGCCCAAAGACGAGAGCATGAATATCCGTTACCTGCTCTGCAACGCCGACGAGATGGAACCCAACACTTGGAAAGATCGCCTGCTGATGGAGCAACTGCCCCATCTGCTGATCGAGGGGATGATCATCTCGGCCCGTGCCCTCAAGGCCTATCGCGGCTACATCTTTCTGCGCGGCGAATACGTGGATGCCGCTATCCACCTGCGCCGCGCCGTAGAAGAGGCCAAGGCCGCCGGTCTGCTCGGCAAGAACATCCTGGGGTCAGGCTTTGACTTCGAGCTGTTCGTCCACACCGGCGCTGGGCGCTACATCTGCGGCGAAGAGACGGCGCTGATCAACTCGCTGGAAGGGCGCCGCGCCAATCCGCGCGCCAAACCGCCCTTCCCTGCCGTCTCCGGTGTCTGGGGCAAACCCACTTGCGTCAACAACGTCGAGACCCTCTGTAACGTGCCTGCCATCATCGGCAACGGGGTGGCCTGGTATCACGCTCTGGCGCTGCCCGGCTCGGAAGATCACGGCACCAAGCTGATGGGTTTTTCCGGCAAGGTCAACAATCCGGGCGTCTGGGAGCTGCCCTTTGGTATCACGGCGCGAGAACTGTTTGAAGACTACGCCGGTGGCATGAAGAGCGGCTATCGCCTCAAAGCCTGGCAACCGGGGGGCGCCGGGACCGGCTTTTTGCTGCCCGAGCACCTCGATGCCCAGATGTATACCGCTGGCATCGGCAAGGTCGGCACCCGGATGGGAACTGGCCTCGCCATGGCGGTGGATGACTCCATCAGCATGGTGAGTTTGCTGCGCAATATGGAGGAATTTTTTGCCCGCGAATCCTGCGGCTGGTGCACGCCCTGCCGCGACGGCCTGCCTTGGAGCGTCAAGCTGCTGCGAGCCCTTGAGCGCGGTGAAGGGCAAGAGGGCGATTTAGCGACCCTCGAGCAGCTTTGCAATTTCCTTGGGCCCGGCAAAACCTTCTGTGCCCACGCGCCGGGCGCCGTCGAACCACTGGCCAGTGCCATCAAATATTTCCGCTCAGAATTCGAGGCCGGGATCAAAGGCAGCGGCGATAACCGCAAGCCAATCCAAGGGATCCAGCCCAATCTGCTGGGCGAACGCTGGTAACCACAGCACAGATTTCATCCAACCGGTTTCAGGGAAGACGTTGTATGGCAACCATTTATGTAGATGGCAAAGAGTTCGAGGTAGACGGGGCAGATAACTTGCTGCAAGCCTGTCTATCGCTGGGATTGGACATCCCCTATTTCTGCTGGCATCCGGCGCTCGGTAGCGTCGGTGCCTGCCGCCAGTGTGCAGTCAAACAGTATCAAAATGCCGATGATAAGCGCGGCCGGCTGGTGATGTCCTGCATGACCCCCTCCACCGATGGCACCTACATCGCCATTGAGGACGAAGAGGCAAAAGCGTTTCGCAAGAGCGTGGTGGAGTGGCAAATGACCAACCATCCCCACGACTGCCCGGTGTGTGAAGAGGGCGGCGCCTGCCACCTGCAGGACATGACGGTAATGACTGGCCACAACAGCCGCCGCTACCGCTTCAGCAAGCGCACCCACCAGAATCAGGATCTCGGCCCCTTCATCAATCATGAGATGAACCGCTGCATCGCCTGCTACCGCTGCGTCCGTTACTACAAGGATTATGCCGGTGGTGAGGATCTCGGGGTCTACGGTGCCCACGACAACGTCTATTTTGGCCGGGTCGAGGATGGCACCCTGGAGAGCGAATTTTCCGGCAACCTGGTGGAGGTCTGCCCCACCGGAGTGTTCACCGACAAAACTCACTCCGAGCGCTACAACCGCAAGTGGGACATGCAGTTTGCCCCCAGTATCTGCCAGCAATGTTCGGTGGGCTGCAACATCAGCCCGGGTGAGCGTTATGGCGAGTTGCGCCGCATCGAGAACCGTTTCCACGGCAGCCTCAATCACTACTTCCTCTGTGACCGCGGCCGCTTTGGCTATGGCTATGTCAATCTCCCAGACCGTCCGCGCCAGCCGCTGCTCAAAAATGGCAGCGAGCAACTGGCGATCACCGTCGATGGCGCCCTTAACCGCGCCGCCGATGCCCTGCGTAATGCCAAGGGCGTGATAGGAATCGGCTCACCCCGCGCCTCCTTGGAGAGCAACTTCGCCCTGCGCGAACTGGTGGGGGAAGGTAACTTCTACGCCGGGGTCGAGCAGGCCGAGTGGGCCTGTCAGCAAAAGATGCTGCACATATTGCAGCATGGCGGGGTACCGACCCCGAGCCTGCGGGACATGGAAGAGGCTGATGCCATTTTGCTGCTTGGCGAAGATGTCACCATGAGCGCCGCCCGTATCGCGCTGGCGCTGCGCCAAGCCGTCAAGGGCAAGGCCCGCGAACTGGCC
>JBOFSK010000278.1:0-1743 GCA_051651505.1 Aeromonas sp. | reverse complement strand
GTAAAGGACAGCAAGGTGACACCACGGATTGCCGAGACGGCCAAGGCGCTCTGGTATATCTACCTGGTGATCACAGTGGCGTGTGCCTTGGCGTTCTGGGCTGCGGGCATGACGTTGTTTGATGCTATTTGTCACTCTTTTGCCACCATATCCATTGGCGGATTCTCTACCCATGATGCCAGCATAGGTTATTTCAATAGCCCGGTGATTAACCTTATTACCGTGGTCTTCTTGTTGATTGCTGGTGTCAACTTCACCTTGCACTTTGGTGCCTTTGCCCACCGTCAATTGAATCTCTCCGTTTACCTGCGAGATCCGGAGGTTAAGGTATTCCTTGCCATTCAAGTCGGCCTGACCTTGGTCTGCTTACTGGTGTTAATGCAGCATGGTAATTATGACGGTTGGGGGGAAACCCTCGATCATGCGCTGTTTCAGTCAGTCTCTGTTGCTACTACTGCGGGCTTCAGTACCGCCGGATTTGCTGAGTGGCCGCTCTTTCTACCCGTTTTGTTGATGCTTGCTTCTTTTGTCGGGGGCTGTGCGGGGAGTACCGGCGGCGGTATTAAGGTAGTGCGACTGATGCTTCTGCATTTACAAGGAGTGAGAGAGCTCAAACGCTTGATCCACCCGCGCGCGGTATATCGAATAAAGCTGGGCAATAAGGCACTTTCAGAGCGCGTCATTGAAGCGGTATGGGGCTTCTTTGCCGCTTACGCAGTGATTTTTATTTTGTGTATGCTTGGGTTGATCGCAACAGGGATGAATGAGCTCTCTGCTTTTTCTGCCGTGGTGGCCACGCTAAATAACCTGGGGCCCGGTCTGGGTAGCGTTGCACCTCACTTTGCGGATACTACCGATGCCGCAAAATGGATCATGATTTTGGCGATGTTGTTTGGCCGATTGGAAATTTTCACGCTTCTGGTACTGTTTACCCCAGCGTTTTGGCGTAGTTGAGGTTTTTTATGGACAAAATTTTGGTGCTTTACTCTTCTCGGGATGGCCAAACCCGCAAAATCATCGATGTCATGCTAGAGCAGATGCCGGGATGCGAAGTGGTGATGCATGATCTGCATACCCTGCCGATGTGTAATCTGAGCAAGTTTACAAAAGTGCTGATTGGCGCCTCTATCCGTTACGGTAACTACCACCCCAGCTTATTTAGCTTTATTCATGCTCATCAGGAGCAGTTGGAGCTGGCTAATGCCGCCTTCTTCGGCGTTAACCTGACGGCCCGCAAGCCTGGCAAGCAGACACCGCAAACCAATGCTTATATGAAGAAGTTTTTACGTCAGTCATCTTGGCAGCCAAAAAACCTGGCGGTATTTGCCGGGGCGCTGCAGTACTCCCGCTATAACTGGTGGCAGACCCGCATCATTCAACTGATCATGAAGATTACCGGTGGCAGCACCGATACCAGCAAGGACTTGGAATTTACCGATTGGGAAAAAGTGCGCAGCTTCGCTCGCGAATTTTGGTCAAAAAGATAGCAATCTGATATGAATGCACGGTTTATTGCCCAAGAGAACCCCGCTGATGCGGGGTTTTTGTTTAATAAAACAACGGTTGAACCGTAAAACTGCAAAAAGTGCCATTTTTTGCAGTTTTCCTCTTGTCATCCCAGCGCCGCTCCCTATAATGCGCCCCTACCAGCACGGCGGAACACGCCGGACTGATGAGCTAGCTTCTTAATGAAGTGGGCGCCGAAAGAAAAGCGAAAACAATCGCTTGACTCTCGAAGTGAGG
>JBOFSK010000277.1:0-4528 GCA_051651505.1 Aeromonas sp. | reverse complement strand
GAAAGCGAGACGCGCATGGCGCGATACGTGCCATCCATTACGGCGTCCTGACCCCGGGCGCCAGCCTTGAGCAAGCGGGCATACTCTTTGAAGCCGGAGTAGAAAATATCCTCCATGCCTTCAATATCATCACGACGGGAGGAGGACTCCTGATAGAGGCGATTGAGATCGACCCCTGACCAGAATCTGTCTTCAAACTGCTCGGAGGCAAGATGGGCGGCCTTGATCACCTTGGATCGCTGAATAATCAGGGCCCACGAGACAACCGACATCCCCATCAGGGTGATCATAACCAGCTTTACTAACAAACTGGCTTGCCAAAACAAACCAATAAACGAAATTTCAGCGTGCACTGAACAGCACTCCCTTGATTTTTTCAGGTATTGCGACAGGTTTCATTTGTGGGTGACGGACACAGGCTATCTGAACCATGGCCTGGGTGATCAGTCGCCCATCGGCCGCCAGGATCTGCTGTGAAAAGCGCAAAGATGCCCGTTTCACTTCAATCACTTGCGTTGTTACATTCAACAGTTCATTAAAACGGGCCGCCGAGCGGAAATCGATCTCGGTTCGACTCACCACAAAGGCGTATCCTTCTTGCAACAAGACGTCCTGTTCGACCCCTTTGGCACGAAGAAACTCGGTGCGAGCGCGCTCCATAAACTTGAGATAATTGGCGTTGTAGACGATGCCCCCGGCATCGGTGTCCTCGTAGTAGACACGTACCGGAAACTCAAAGACTTCCCCCATAACAATCTGTGTTCCATTCGACAGTCAGATGGAGGGCTATCATAGCGCAGGGCAGAATAGGAAAGAAAGCAGGGGCAAGCAGGGAAATCCTGTATGCCCCTGTTTTTTATGGCAGGAAATAATCTCGGGTTAGCCAAAGACCCGATAACACACTGGGCCAGACCAGCCAGGGGTTAAACAGCACCCGACCCAACAGGCTTTGCAGATGAAAGCCAAGCCCGTTGAGTAAACCGGCACACACCGCCCACATCAACCAAGGAGCCAGCCAATAGCCGTGTGCACTGGTATTGGCAGCAATCAGGTTAGGCGCTTGTAAAATTGCGACGGCCAACAAGGCCGCCGCAATCAACATCAACCCCTGCCATGGCTGGCGCTCCAGTGGCGCCGCTAGCCTGGCGAGTCGATCACTTATTTTCATCGATCTGGCGATCCATGTTCTCGGTGTGCTCCAGCCACAGCGCATTGATAATGCCAAATGCACAGGCCAGCAACAGACCCAGGATCCAGGTGAAATACCACATATCAGGGTCCCCTCTTAGTAGAGCGATTGTTGGTTGGCTTCGATATGCTTGCTGGTCACCCGGCCAAACATCTTGAGATAAGTCCAGATGGTGTAGGTCAGCACAATCGGTACCAGGATAGCGGCCGCCACTGTCATCACCTTCAAGGTGTTGAAAGAAGCGGTCGCATCCCACATGGTCAGGCTCAGTGATGGCGCCAGGCTTGAGGGCATCACAAAGGGGAACATGGCGAAGCCGGCAGTCAAAATAATCCCGGTGATCGCCAATGATGAGCAGGTAAACGCCAACCAGCCGATGTTCATTCTGGCAACCAGCGCGGTCAGCAGGCTCATGGCAAGACCCAGCACAGGCGCAGCAATCATCCAGGGATAGAGGTTGTAGTTGTTCATCCAGGCACCGGCCTGCATCACCACTTCCTTGTTCATCGGATTGGAGACCGCATCGTTGGCAGCAGCCTTGACGATGACATAGCCATCCATGCCACTCACCCACCAACCTGCAGCAGCAAACAGCACCAGGGTCACCAGTGAGCAGATCGTCGCTGCGGTGCGGGAACGCGCCAGCACCTCACCGTCAGTCTTCATCATCAGCCAGGTTGCGCCCTGGGTCACCAGCATAAACAGGCTAACCAGACCAGCCAGAATGCCAAACGGGTTGAGCAGGCCAAAGAAGTTACCGTGATAGGTCAACATCATGAACTGATTGAACTCGAACGGTACGCCTTGCAGCAGGTTACCAAACGCCACGCCAAACACGACCGGTGGTACCGCACTGCCAATAAATAGCGCCCAGTCCCAGTTGTTACGCCACTTGGCATCTTCACGCAAAGAGCGATATTTGAAACCAACCGGACGCAAAAACAGCGCCATCAAGGTCAACATCATCGCGATATAAAAGCCGGAAAAGGTCGCCGCATAGACCATAGGCCAAGCAGCAAACAGGGCACCACCGGCGGTGACCAGCCAAACCTGGTTGCCTTCCCAATGGGGGCCCATGGTGTTGAGCATCACCCGACGCTCAACATCCTTTTTGCCGACAAAGGGGAGCAGTGCGCCCACCCCCATATCAAAGCCATCGGTAATGGCAAAGCCGATCAACAAGACGCCGACCAATACCCACCAGATGACACGCAGTGTTTCGTAATCAAACATGGTCACTCTCCTTATGCCTTGATCTGTTCAAAGTGATACTTGCCAGTCTTAAGGCTGCTTGGGCCAAGACGGGCATACTTGAACATCAGGTACATTTCGATGACCAACAGCACGGTATAGAACAAGAAGATGCTGATCAGCGAGAACCAGATCTCACCCGCAGGCAAGTTGGACGCAGAGAGTGACGTCGGCAGCACTTCAGCTATGGTCCAGGGTTGGCGACCATACTCGGCCACAAACCAGCCCGCTTCGATGGCGATCCACGGCAGCGGGATCCCCCACAGCAGCCCTTTGAGCAACCACTTGCGCTCACCAATCCGGTGGCGCGCACTGTCCCAGAAGGCCAGACCAATCAGGACCAGCATCAGGATGCCGCAGCCAACCATGATGCGGAAGGCAAAGAACAGCGGCAGAACCTGCGGGATGGAGTCATCCACGGCGGCCTTGATCTGCTCGTCGGTAGCGTCGGTGACGTTGCTGGTGTAGCGCTTGAGCAGCAGACCGTAGCCCAGATCCTGCTTCACTTCGTCGAAGCGAGCGCGGGTCTCGTCAGACTTGTCACCGGATTGCAGCTTGGTCAGCAGGTCGTAAGCGGTCATACCGTTCCGGACCCGCAGTTCGTGCTCACTCTTGAGATCCTTCAGACCGGTGACCTGACCGTCCAGTGAACGAGTGGCGATGATGCCCAGCGCATAGGGGATCTTGATGGCGTAATCGGTGCGCATCTCTTCCTGATTCGGAATACCGAACAGGGTAAACGCGGCAGGAGCGGGTTCAGTTTCCCACTCAGCTTCGATAGCCGCCAGTTTCACCTTCTGCACTTCACCTGTCTCGTAACCGGATTCGTCACCGAGGATCAGCACTGACACGATAGAAGCCATACCAAAAGCTGCCGCAATGGCGAAGGAGCGACGGGCAAATGCCACATCACGGCCTTTGAGCAAGTAGTAGGAGGCGATGCCAAGCACAAACATGGCGCCACAGGTATAACCCGCCGCCACAGTGTGAACAAATTTGACCTGAGCCACCGGGTTGAGTACCACTTCGCTAAAGCTCATCATCTCCATGCGCATGGATTCGAAGTTGAACTCGGCGCCGACCGGGTTTTGCATCCAGCCGTTAGCAACCAGGATCCACAAAGCAGACAGGTTGGTACCCAACGCCATCAACCAGGTGGCTGCCAGATGCTGATGCTTGCTCAGACGATCCCAGCCAAAGAAGAACATACCGACGAAGGTGGACTCCAGGAAGAAGGCCATTAGCCCCTCGATGGCCAACGGCGCCCCGAAGATATCGCCAACATAGTGGGAGTAATACGCCCAGTTAGTCCCGAACTGGAACTCCATGGCGAGACCCGTGGTCACCCCCAAGGCGAAGTTGATACCAAACAACTTACCCCAGAACTTGGTCATGTCCCGGTAGATGGTGTTGTTGGTCATCACATAGACAGATTCCATGATCGCCAGGATGAAGGCCAATCCCAGCGTCAGGGGTACAAACAAAAAGTGATAAAGGGCCGTCGCGGCAAATTGAAACCGCGATAGGTCTACCACATGCTCAGCAATCATGATGTTTCCTCACCGATTATTGGCACGGCTATTTTAAGTTTTAAGAACAAGGCTTGCGCGGGTAGCGTTCACACAGCATCCGTCGTGATACACCACAACCACGCGCTTCAATACAGTGTCCAGCATTAACAACGGGGCAATATAAAAGAATAAAAACCGCAGCAATTTAACATGAGCACAACAAACTGCTTGGGTTTATTTTCAGCCATGATGACCGCCGTTTTATATCACCTTTATTTGATTGAAATCAATGTAAAAGGGCAAGCCATAGATAGCAGTCACATATATCTTTAATTTAAATCGCGCTTAATAAAGTGCTTAGGCTCACAAAATTGCCAAGAGCCAATAAATTGATTTAAATCAATTTATTTGAAATTAACAATCCCGCATCAGTTTTAATCACTATATTTAAACTGATCTAATAAACCCGCTTATTCCCTTCAAACCAGCCACAACACATTAAAAAAACTAATCCTAATGGTCTAATTTTTCTTGTTTGCCCAAGCTCATCCTAACTCCTACAATGCGCCTCGCAGTG
>JBOFSK010000276.1:0-8809 GCA_051651505.1 Aeromonas sp. | reverse complement strand
GGATTCAAAATAGAAGCCCTGGTCGAACACATCGCGAAAATCGAGGCGCAGCTTGCGCAGCAGGGAATCGAGACTGAGCAGGGAGAGCAGCCGCGCCCCCTTGTCGTTGACCTCCCGCAGGGTGCCGCCCTCCAGCTGAAAGTTGGCCCCCCCCCCCAGGGTCGGCAGGCTGGGGCGATAGGGCACATCCTGCCAGTTCAGATCAAAGGCGAGGGAGCCGGGGGCATCGCCAATCGGCGAGGTATAGCCCAGCCGCTTGAGCAGCAGTTCGCTGTTGTCGCTGGTCAACTTGCCGCGCGCCCGGGTCCGCATCCGGTTGCCATCGGCCAGCCAGTCGATGCTACCGGTCAACTGACTGCCCGCCAACCGCATATCCAGCCCCTTGAGGGTCACCTTGTCAGCGCCGGGCACCAGCTCCCCTTTCACTTCACCAAGCGGCAATTCGCCAAAGCGACAATCGACGCAACTGACTGTTAGCCAGGGGATCGCGGCCATAATAGCCCCATCCTGCTGCGCATCGGGATCCGGGCTGAGATCCGAACTCTTGCCGGACCAGTAGATGCGGGCAAACTTGGCATCCACCGGGCGATTGGCCACTGCAGGCAGCCGGATCACCCCCATCACGTCGGGGCTATCGATCATCACCTCGGTCGCCTGATTGATCGGCCCCACGGTAAAGCGGGTCGCCTTGAGGGTGGCACTGCCGATATAGGCGCGGGCCAACTGGCCATCCACCCACCACGGCTGTGGCAGGAAGGCTGGGCCGACCAGCGCATTACCGCTTGCCGCTGTAGCGGCGGGTAGCCACTGCTTGAGCCGCGCCAGCCAGCCGCCCACGTCGGCCTCCTGCTGGTTGATGGCAAGCAGCAGGGGCGCATCCCGTAGCACCCTGGCACCCGGTGGTCCCACATCGGCCCTTAACCGACTGAGGTAAGGCACCCCTTCGCCGTAGACCAGCCGGGTCTGCATGTCGACATCGGCCCCCAGCACAGCGCGAATCTCGGCGCTGCCATCCCGACCGCGGGCGATCACCTTGAGCGGCAGTCGGCTGGCACTGGCCTTGGCCAGCGGCAGCGGCAGATCCAGCCCCATCCCCTGCAGGTTGGAGTCGAGCGCCAACTGGAAGCTGAATGGCTTGCCTTCCGGCAGGGTCAACCCCAGCTTGCCACCCCAATTGCTGCGACCGTTGAGAATGCCGTATGAGGAGATGGCCGCGGGCTGGCGGCGGCTATCCCACTGCCCCTTGAAATCGAGGTCGACCTGATAGCGATCAGCGAACTGGCGCCCCTGATAATCGAGGGTCAGGGGTTGGTTCCACAGGCTTGCCTTGAGATTGCTGAAGCGAGTCTGCTGGTTGTCATACTCGAGGCGCCCCTGCACCTTCTCCAGCGGCAGATCCAGAGTGGCGACCCGCACCGTGTTATTGCTAAAGGTCGCGTCGCCGCTCGCCAGCACTTCGCTCTTCCCATCGAGGGGGATATCGAGTTTGACCGAACCGGCCAGCGGGCCGCGGATCTCAATCTCCCGCAGCGCCTGACCCACCGAACTACCCAGTGGGGAATCTTGCAGGTAGTCACTGATGGCTTTGCCCTCACCTTGCACCTTGGCATCCACGTAGAGATGACCGCCGGGGGAGAGGCTCGGGATCCAGGCATGCACCGAGTCGGATCGCGCCTTGCCGAGTGTGGTGGCACGGCTGCGCATATCGAGACTGGCATTCTGGAACAAGAGATCGATCTGCAGGTCGGTCAGCGGTTGCCAACCGGGGAAGAACTGGTAGGTGGCCTGCTCAAGGGGCACCGCCACCTGGAAGATCCCCTCGCCCTTGTCATAGGGGAAGTCGCGCAACTCGCCATACCAGAGCAGGTCGGCCCCCTGGGCCTTGCCTCCCTTGAGCGCGCCACTCAGGTAATCCACCAACCCCTTGTCCATCACTTGCAATGGATAATAACGATCGGCGTGCCCTGCGTTTTTCACATTGATACGGCCGGTCAGGGCCAGAAAAGGGTGTTCGAACAAATCGAGCCGAAAGCGGCTAGCCAAGGTCAGGTCGGGGTTATCCAGCGCGATATCCTGGCCATAGAGCACCCACCCTTGCGCCTCACGCCACCAGTCGAGGCGGGCCGAGAAGCGCTCGACCGGGATCGGCATCTTGAAGTGACGGGCGGGATCCACCTTGTCGTTCGCCAGCGCCAATCTGGCGCTACCACCGGTCGGGGTAAGCCAGAACGCGCCGTTGAGATCCCGCACACCGGGCACGTCGTGCCAAGCGTTGAGGCTCACATTGGCGATCTCGCCGCTCAGGGAGAGATCTTGCCAGCCGGCATCGGCTTGCAGGGTCAAATTCGTCAGTTTGCCCTTGGGTTTGGTCTGCTTGAGCAGCTCGCCCTGGGCAGGATAGACCCCGGAGACCAGCTGGCTCAGTGGGGCGAACTGATCGAGATCGATCTGCGGCAGATAGCCCTGCACCTGATCGCCCACCCGCTCCAGCTGCAATCGACTGCGCAACCAGGGTTTATCATCCAATTTAACGGTCACGTCGTGGCTGGCCAGCTGCCAGTTCTGGCCATCCCGGCGCAGCTGGACCTTGCCACCATCGAGCCCGAGACGGTGCAGCCTCTGATCTTTAAGATCCCGCCAGATCAGGTAGTTGTTACCAAATGCCAGCAAGGTGTTGCCCAGCTTGCCTTGCGCAAACTCGCTCCAGAGTTGAAAGTCGATCTGGCCCGCCAGTTTCGGCTCACCGGTATGTATTTTGGCAAGAATAGGGCTGATATCGAGCTGGCTGGCCCCCAGATAGAGCTGCCCCTTGAGGCGGTCAAGTCGCGCACTGGGCGCATCGATATCGAGAATAAGATCAAGGGTGCTCTCACCCACCCCGTTAATCAGGTAGGCCTTACCGACACCTTGATGGCGCTTGCCGCGGTTTTGCCAACGCAGCTGTGCAATATCGAGAGCCCGCAGCTCACCAAGGGCGGTGGTGACACTGAGGCGAGTGTTGTGGACGTTGAAGGTCGTGAGCTGGGTCAGCAAAAAACGCAGCAGGGCGCCCTGCTGAGGATCACTGTGCCGCTCACGGTTGTTGGCTGGCTGGCTGAAATCAAGGCGAATATCCCCATCGCTGAGGATCAGCTCGCCAAATACCGGCTTGAACCCAGTGAGGCTGCGCCAAATATCGAGATGTACCCAGGCTTTGCCGAGCCGAATGGCAAAACGCCCCGAATCCGGGGCGATAACAAGCTGTTGCAGCTCAACGGCTGGGCCGGATTGTGTCCAATCCAGTCCCACCTGCCCTACGCTGACGTGGAGTTGTGAATCCCCAAGCAAGCGGTGGATCAGACTCTCTTTGTGCTGATCCAACCAGGGACCGCCAACCCGCACCAGGGTGACCAGCATGGCCAGCAGGACGCAGAGTCCTCCCAGCGCCAGCCAGCCCCGACTCAGCCAGCGAGCGACCAATTACATCATCACCACGTCGAACTGCTCCTGACTACAGAGCGGCTCGCTCACCACCCGCACCTGCTTGCCGATGAACACCTCCAGCTCCGCCAGGCTGTGGGACTCTTCGCCCCGCAGATAATCGGCAACAGCCGGCGCCGCATACACGGTGAACTGATCCGCATCGTAGGCACGATTAACCCGGATCAATTCACGCAAGATCTCGAAGCAGACCGATTCCACCGTTTTGACCCGGCCGCGCCCTTTACACTCGGGGCACTGGGAGCAAAGCACATGCTCCAAACTCTCACGGGTGCGCTTGCGGGTCATTTCGACCAGACCAAGCTGGGAGAAACCGTTGACGTTAGTCTTGGCGCGATCCTTGGACAGCGCCTGCTCCAGACTGTGCAACACCCGACGCCGGTGGTCGTCAGACTGCATGTCGATAAAGTCCAGAATAATGATGCCACCAAGGTTGCGCAGGCGCAGGTGACGAGCAATAGCCGCTGTCGCCTCGACGTTGGTGTTGAAGATGGTCTCTTCCAGATTGCGATGACCCACAAAAGCGCCGGTGTTGATATCCACCGTGGTCATGGCTTCGGTCTGGTCGATGATGAGGTAACCACCGGATTTGAGCTCTACCTTGCGCTCCAGCGCCCGCTGGATCTCGTTCTCCACATCGTACAGATCGAAAATGGGCGACTCGCCAGAATAGTACTCCAGCTTGTTGGCCAACTCCGGCACGTACTCGGTGGTGAAGTGCTTGAGCTGATCGAAGCTCTGGCGTGAATCGACCCGGATCTTGTCAAGCTCGGCACCGACAAAATCCCGGACCACCCGAAACGCCAAGCTGGGATCTTCATAGATCATCTTGCAGGGGGGATACTTCTGCTTGCGCTCGAGGATCTTGCGCCACAGCCGCTTCAAGAAGGCCGCATCTTGCTCCAGCTCCTGCTCGCCAACCCCTTCGGCGGCAGTGCGGATGATGTAGCCACCCAACTCATCCACGTAGCCGGCCACCGCACGCTTGAGGCGAGCCCGTTCCGCTTCGGATTCAATGCGCTGGGAGACCCCCACATGAGCACTGCCCGGCATAAAGACCAGATAACGGGACGGCAGGGTGATATCGGTAGTCAGCCGCGCCCCCTTGGTACCCAGTGGGTCTTTCACCACCTGCACCATGATGTCCTGCCCCTGGCGCACCAGCTCGGCGATGTTACCGACCTGGAACTGCTCTTTCTCTTTTACTGCCACACATTCGGTGTGGGGCACAATGTCGGAGGCATGGAGGAACGCGGCCTTATCCATGCCGATATCGACAAATGCCGCCTGCATCCCGGGCAGCACCCGACTGATCTTACCTTTATAGATGTTGCCGACTATGCCCCGCTTGGCCTGACGCTCTACATGCACTTCTTGCAGCAGACCGTTTTCGACCAGGGCAACCCGGGTTTCAGAGGGTGTAACGTTAACCAGCAGTTCTACTGACATACTTAACCTTGCCTGTTCCAGTTTTGAATTCGATTGCGCCAATCAGGTACAGCTTGCGCAAGGAAGAACGCAACGGAGCACGGCTGACGGATAATTACTTAAGCTGTTCCAGATGATGCTTGATTAACAGGTCTGTTTCCAGCAAAGGCAAGCCGACCACGGCGCTATAACTTCCCTCGATGCGGCCGACAAACTTGCCCGCAATACCTTGAATGCCATAAGCCCCGGCTTTGTCACAGGGCTCACCCGTCAACCAATAGGCTTCAATTTCGGCTTCATCGAGCTTGCGAAATGCCACATTGGTGGTGACCAGTCGCACATCACAACGATCCTTACTGGCCAGTGCCACCGCGGTCATCACCTGATGGACCTTGCCGGAGAGAGCCTCCAGCATATCTTTGGCATCCAGCAGGTCGGATGGCTTTTCCAGCACCCGATCCCCCAGCACCACTATGGTATCAGCCCCCAGCACCGGCAAGGCCAAAGGGGCACACGCCACGCCGGCAGTCGCCTTGTCACGGGCCAGACGACAGACATAATCCTGCGGCTTCTCACCCTCTTCCCGCTGCTCAGGCACATCCAATTTCAGGACCTCAAAACGATAGCCCAACTGGCTAAGCAGTTCGCGGCGACGGGGAGAGGCCGAGGCGAGATAGAGTTGTGATTCGTTGTTTTTGTTCATATTTACCTAATGTTGAAGCGGCGCCGCACATTACGCAGCACCAGAAACACCCAGGGCCATATTAACATCGTCGTCAACGTCGACCAAAAATAGGCAAAATTCAGGCTCGCCTGGCTAAATAAATGTTCAGCCCAAAATACCGTTACCTTGCCCACCAGTGACAGGCAGCCGATGATCAGTGCCTGCTGCCAGAGGGAGAAGTTGCGAATTTTCTGAAACTGAAAGGCTGCCAGATAGGTGGTGATGGCCATCGCCATCGCCCGCACGCCAAGGGTGCTGCCGAGCAGCACATCCAACAGCAAGCCAGCCACCCAGGCGGTACCGACGTTGGTGCGGTGCGGCAGGGCCAGCGCCCAGTAGATCAGCACCATAGCCAACCAGTCCGGGCGAAAGGGGTCAAACTCGAAAGGAAGCGGCAGGATCGACAGGCAAAGCGCCAGCAGGATCGAAATCCAGATCCAGATCCTGCCACTGGCGGGTTGCAGCATTAGCGGGTCGCTCCCGCAGCAGAGACCGCCGGGGCGGTCACTTCGTCATAATCATCATGGACATCAGGCTTCTTGTCGGTCCACAGCAGCAGCAAATAGCGCAGTCGATCCAGCTCCACCAACGGCTTGGCTTCGACTTGGGCAAAGGGCTTGCCCTCCACATAGTCGGATCGGGTGACAGTGGCCACCGGATACCCTTCCGGGAAGCGCCCTCCGAGCCCCGAGGTGACCAGTAGATCGCCCACCCGAATATCGGTGTTACGCGGCAGGTTGCGCAGCTCCAGTGTATCCAGATCGCCACTGCCCGAGGCGATCGCGCGCAAGTCATTGCGCAGCACCCGCACCGGGATGCCGTGGCTGGCATCGGTGATCAGCAACACCCGGCTGGTGGTGGAGCCCACATGGAGCACCTGACCAATCACCCCCTGATCGTTGATCACCGCTTGACCGTTATAGACACCGTTCAGCGCGCCCTTGTTGATCAGTACCTGATGGCTGAAAGGATCAGAATCCACCGACAGCAGCTCGGCCACCATCTTGCGGGACTCCTTGCGCAGTGGTGAACCCAGCAGCTCACGCAGCCGCTGGTTCTCGTGCTCTAACTGATCCATCTTGAGCAAACGGGAACGCAGGGTAAACAACTGTTGTTCCTGCAGTTTGGTTTGCTCAATAAGATCGGCGCGGGTCTGTACCTGAGTCGACATGGTGTCGAGCAGGGTGCCCGGCGCATTGGCCATGTATTGCAGGGGGCTGACTAACGAACTGAGGTAGACGCGGACATGGGTAAACACACCGAAGCGAGAATCCGCGACGATGGCAGCGATGGAGATGATGACGGCGAGAAACAACCGTAACTGAAGCGAAGGGCCTCTACCAAAAATGGGTTTCATGGGTCGTCAAAAAAGAGCCGGCACGCTGGCCGGCTTTGGGTCTTATTCGTAGTGGAACAGGTCGCCACCGTGCATATCGATCAGTTCCAACGCCTTGCCGCCACCACGGGCCACACAGGTGAGAGGATCTTCAGCCACGACGACAGGAATGCCAGTCTCTTCCATCAGCAGACGGTCGATGTCTTTGAGCAGCGCGCCACCACCGGTCAGCACCATGCCGCGCTCTGAGATATCGGATGCCAGCTCGGGCGGAGACTGCTCCAGTGCTACCATGACCGCCGCCACGATACCGGACAGCGGCTCTTGCAGCGCTTCGAGGATCTCGTTGGAGTTGAGGGTAAAGCTACGCGGAACCCCTTCAGCCAAGTTACGGCCACGCACTTCAATCTCACGCACCTCTTCACCCGGATAGGCAGAGCCGATCTCGTGCTTGATGCGCTCGGCAGTGGCTTCACCGATCAGGCTGCCGTAGTTGCGACGAACGTAGCTGATGATGGCTTCGTCAAACTTGTCACCACCGATACGAACGGACTGGGAATAGACCACCCCGTTCAGGGAGATGATGGCCACTTCAGTGGTACCACCACCGATATCGACCACCATGGAACCGGTCGCTTCGGAGACCGGCAGACCAGCACCAATCGCCGCAGCCATAGGCTCATCGATCAAATAGACCTCGCGGGCACCTGCGCCCAGCGCGGACTCCTTGATGGCACGACGCTCGACCTGAGTGGAACCGCACGGCACGCACACCAGCACACGCGGGCTGGGGCGGAAATAGTTGTTGTCGTGAACCTGCTTGATGAAGTGCTGCAGCATCTTCTCGGTCACGTAGAAATCGGCAATCACGCCATCTTTCATCGGGCGGATAGCGGAGATGTTGCCCGGGGTACGGCCCAGCATCTGCTTGGCGGCATGGCCGACAGCAGCAACTGATTTGGCGTTCCCGCGCTCTTGGCGAATGGCGACAACTGAGGGTTCGTTAAGGACGATCCCTTGATCTTTTACATAGATCAGGGTGTTGGCAGTTCCCAAGTCGATCGACAGATCGTTGGAAAAGACGCCTCTGAGCTTCTTGAACATGGCTACGGGAAATCCTAAGAATTTGGGGGTGCAGAAAACCGGCTAACTTTACCAATGCCTACCCCAATGGGCAAGCGCTCAAACTGTCGCCACTCAATCAGGAGCGACAAAAATGCAAGTCATCACTCACTCGCACACGCTTGCAAACACTAATAAACAAGGATTTAGGGGGGTGCTGTTGAGCCATTCCCCCTTTCACATCATTCAGTGCAATACTTCGCGCCGATAAATAATTCGGTCATTACCCCGGCTGGAGCCAAAAATGACCTCTCCTTGCAGGCTGAGCGGATCAGATAACCAGCGCGGTTGTGACGGCTGTGTTGCCAAATCCACCTTATAAGGAATACGCACAGCCATATCCGGCTTGGCAAAGTAGAACAGGATCTCGCCATCTTTTGCCTGCGCCATGTCACCACCCGGTGCCGAGCTGCCCAATCCCAGCCTGATCTTGTGGCCAGCACCCAGATTGAGATCGCGTGTAACGGCATCAAAGGAGTGGCCCGGATTGAGGAAGCGGATCCCGTCACCCGCAAGGGAGAGCCGGGTGCATTGATCTTCCTTATTCAGCTGCCAGTTGCCCGCTTCGTAATATTGCATCTTCAGCGGAATAGCCAGCGGCGCCGAGGCAACGCCGGCCTCTGTCCCAGCCAGCAGGCGGCCGAAATAGACTTTCATGGGCACACTATCAATCAAACGGGCATTACAGCCACTGCCACGACAATCACCCACTACCGCCT
>JBOFSK010000275.1:0-20796 GCA_051651505.1 Aeromonas sp. | reverse complement strand
GCGATATAGCCGTGACCCGCGCGGTTCGCCTCCTCCGGCCGCGCCACCAGCCGCACCCGATCAGGATCTGGCCACGCCGGCCATTGCGTCCTTAGCGGTGTTAACAACAGCAACAGTCCGCCTGCCTGCAGGGTGCCTGCCAAGGCCCCGAAGGCGTCGGGGTGAAAACCGCTGAACACATTGAAGACGAGCGTGTCGCACTCCTGACCGAGCCGCTGCAGTGCCTTGGCGGCAGGCTGCGGCGCATAACAGGCCGGCCCCGCTCCCAGCCAAAAGATGGCCTCGCCGAGCAGGGCTTGGGCACGGGCAATGCAGTCGGCCTCCTCCCCCTCTAGCCAGATCAGGCGTCGTTCGCCTGCGCGAGCCAGCGCCTTGCGCAGGTCATTTACCTCTGACGGATTCATGATGCAGAGCTATCAGCCGGTTTGCGGGGTTCGAACATGCGATCCCCCATCTGATCGATAAAGGTATGAGCCTTCTGCACCATAAAACGCTCGGCATCGGCAGGATTGGCAAACAGATCGGAACGGATAAAACGATGAGTGTGTAACACGCCATCTAGCTCTTTGGTGATGCGGCCTGCCAGCCGATGCTGTCCCCCCTCTGCCATCGGCTCAGGGTAGATGAGATAGCCGGCGTATTCCGTTGGCGTAACGTCCGGCGCCCGGGATGGCTCGCCCCCAAACAGGGCGCTGAATAGTTTCTTGAACATGATGATCTCCTTGGTATCTAGGCATTCTCCCCAAGGGGCTGATAGCTGGCAAGCAGGGGAGCTTATTACCAATAGTTATTTGTATTGCGAACAACTCTCATTTATATTTCCAACAAATCCAATATGAGGTCAGTTCTATGTACGTCTGTTTGTGTCGGGGCATCACAGATACCCAGATCCGCCACGCAGTCCAAGCAGGTAAAAGCGAATTTCGCCAGCTCAAACAGTCACTGGAAGTGGGTGCCCAATGCGGCAAGTGCGTACGCATGACCATGGAGATCATCGCCACCGAACTCGACAAGATGGCGCAAGACAAGCCGGCGCTGTACTACGAGGCAGCTTAAAGCCACTCCTTCTACCATATTGGCCTGATCCCCTTATGGGGCATAGCGCTTTACGGTGAGTTCACTCGCCGCATACCCTCCATCCTGTTATCTCGACTAAGCTCTAATCATCAACGCCTCATGCACAAACCAAGGAGCATCGTCGATGAAAGGAGATACCAAGATCATTGCCCACCTCAACAAGGTGCTGGCCAATGAGCTGGTTGCCATCAACCAATACTTTCTACATGCCCGCATCTACGATGACTGGGGCCTCAAGGCACTCGGACAGAAGGAGTACCACGAGTCCATCGACGAGATGAAGCATGCCGATGAACTGGTCAAGCGGGTGCTGTTTCTAGAGGGGTTACCCAACTTGCAGGACTTGGGCAAACTGCGCATCGGTGAAACGGTAGAAGAGATGCTGCGCTGCGATCTGCTGTTAGAAATGGACGCCATCCCTGACCTTAGAGTGGCAATTGCCTATGCCGAGTCGGTGCAGGACTACATCAGTCGGGACCTGTTTAACAAGATCCTGGAAGATGAGGAGGAGCACGTGGATTGGCTGGAGACCCAGCTCGATCTCATTGGCCGCATCGGGCTGGAAAACTACCAACAGTCGCAATTGCACCACGGCTCCTAAGCCAGCGCCTGTTACTGCAGAGGAGGCCCGCCAGTGCGGGTCTCTTCATTTGCACCGCCATTGACCGAAAAGTTTTCGCAGGATCACAGTTATCACCCCCGATCCAGCAATGGGGGTGACTTTCGATTAGGATACCGCCTTCTTGTTATCACAATGCGACGGATAATTTCCATGGAACAGATTTCACGTGAGATGGCCCCCCACAAGCGAGTAGCCCTGGTAGCTCACGACAACATGAAGACCCCGCTCGTGAACTGGGTAATGCGCCGTAAAGAGGCACTCAAACTTCATCATCTTTACGCCACCGGCACCACCGGCACCCTGCTCGGCAAAAAAGCGCAATTGCCCATTACCTGCCTCTTCTCTGGCCCCATGGGAGGCGACCAGCAGCTCGGCGCCCTGATCGCCGAAGGAAAGATCGATGTACTGATCTTCTTTTGGGATCCCCTCAATGCCGTGCCTCACGATCCGGATGTAAAAGCGCTGCTGCGCCTGGCTGCGGTGTGGAATATCCCGGTGGCCACCAACGAAGCGACCGCCGACTTCATCATGGACAGCCCCCATATGCAGCAAGCATTCAACATCCAAATCCCGGACTACGCCGGCTATCTCAAAGCCCGCACCGAGTGAGTGACAGGCCAGCGCCCCCATATGCCGAGTAGAGAGCGGCGGGGTGTCGGGAAGCGACGACGGACTGGGTAAGACCGGACACAAAGGATGCACTGAGTCCGCGGCGCCCTGGGGGGATGAAGAGGCACACCACCCGCAGCACTCAACGGCGACTGATCTGGAGCGGGCCGAAGGTCTGGGCCACTGGCATGATCTCGATGCTGTTGATGTTGACGTGAGCGGGCTGCTGGCTGATCCAGAGCACGGTATTAGCGATATCGTCCGGCAAGATCGCTTCAACCCCCTGATAGACGGAGGCCGCCTTGGCATCATCACCGTGGAAGCGCACATTGGAGAACTCGGTGCCGCCGCACAGGCCCGGCTCCACGTTGGTGACGCGGATGGCGGTGCCCGCCAGATCGGCCCGCAGGTTAAGACTGAACTGCTTCACGAACGCCTTGGTGGCGCCGTAGACGTTGCCGCCCGGATAGGGGTAGGTGCCGGCGATGGAGCCGATATTGATGACATGGCCACGATTGCGCGCCACCATGCCCGGCAGCAGCAATCGGGTAAGCAGGGTCAGGCCGCTGATGTTGGTGGCGATCATCTGCTCCCAATCCTCGAGATCCGCTTGGTGGGCTGGCGCCAGTCCTAATGCCAGACCGGCGTTGTTGATCAGCAGATCCACTTCGCTCCAGGCGGCCGGCAGGCCGGCAATGGCGGCGCGAGTGGCGGCCTTGTCCTGCACGTCGAACACCAGCGGCAGGAACTGCTCGCCCAGCTCATCCGCCAGCGCAGCCAGCCGCTCGGCGCGGCGGCCGGTACCGATCACCTGGTAGCCCGCCAGCACCAGCTGGCGACTGATGGCCTCACCAAAACCGGACGAGGCGCCCGTTACCATTGCAATCATCTGAACCTCCATATCTACACCGATATTGTTATTTATCTGTTTGAATCCAATTGAATTCATTCATCGCTCAATTCACGCCCGGTCGCCTTGCGCCAGACAAATACCACCAGATGGAGCAGCAATAGGCCCGAGCCAGCGAGCGCAAACAGCAGGCCGGTGAGGGCGTTGACCGAGGTGTCGGCACCACACCACCACCAGACCAGCCAGCCGCTGAGGCCGATGACCAAGGTCTGGCCGGCGCAAGCCGGGCAGCGCCCCAGCTTGGCCTTGATGGCGGTAGCAAGGCAGTTGTCGCAGCTCATCCTGCTCCTCGATCCTGCTCATGCAACATGGTCAGTTAGCCTGCGCAGAGGGCTTGCGCGCCTGAATGCGAGCCTGCCGCCGCCGCAGGATCTCCTCATCACTCACTAGTGGCAGCACCAGCCGGTGTGCATGCTGATCACGACCATAGTAATTCACCAGTCGCTGCTGAGGGCGAAAACCCAAGCCCTGATAGAGCGCCAGCGCCTCTTCATTGGCATCCCCCACTTCGAGGCGTATTGCCCCCCAGCCAGCAGCCTTGCCCTCGCGGATCACCTGCTCCAGCAGGCGGCGGGCCCAGCCGAGACGGCGCACTGTCCAGCGAATGGCCAATGCCTGGATCACCAGCCGATCCCACCCCTTGTGCTCCAGCAGGCAGAGATACCCCATCAACTGACTTTTCTCATTGAGCAGTAGCAGAGTGCGCCCCTTGGCATGAGCCAGCAGATAGCGCCAGCGGCTACGGCCAAAACCCACTTCAGGGGGGAAACAGTAACGTTCAAGATTTACGATGGCGCCCAGATCATCGGTTCGGGCCGCACGCACGGTCAACACAGTACATCCTTATCGGGTTATTAATCTTCAGTAACCAAGATACCAACCAGAGCAGTGGTGACCTAGGCACAATAGGGCACTGTAACCTCTTGTTTTCCCCTACACCATCATCCTGCAGCTCCATCTTGAGCCACCCGATAGCAGGGATGATCTGTCCACAGTCGCAAGGCCACCGCCAATCATAACAAAATGGGCCCACAATGGGGCCCTCTGAAAACACCTGGGTTGGTGTTACTGCACGCGCAAAAAGCGACCACTCAAAGGGGGCAGATCGACCATGACACTGCTGCCGCCAATGGCTAGGCTCTCGCCGCTTTGCAGATCCACCAGCGCGCTACCACTGCGCAATGTGCTGGTCGGCAAGTTATAGCTACGCGCCGTGCTAGAGAGGTTGAGCAGGTAGACGATCTGCTCGCCCGCCGTCTGCTTGATGTCACCATAGAGGCTGCCATCCGCCACCAGCTTGACCCGCTCGCCCTGATAGAGGGCCGGATGTTTCGCCCGCAGCGCCATCAGCTCAGCCAATGACTGTTTGAGCTCCGCCTGTTCGCTACCCGGTACAAAGCCGGTGACTGCGGGGACCTTGCCATCGCTGCGGGCCACATGATCGTCGCACAGCCCCTGCGTCGCACAGTCGCCGCTGACCTTGGCAGCAAAGCCCGGCACCTCGTCACCAAACTCTTCGCCGTAATAAAGGGTAATGGGGCCTGAGCGCGCTGCCATAAAGCTGAAGGCTGCCAAGTGGCGCGGCCAGTACTCGGCCGGTTTGAAGTTGCCGCGCTGCAACAAATCGCCAAAGCGCACCAGATCGTGGTTGCCCAGCATCAGGTTCGGCATGGCGTGGCTGGGGTAACTCTCCACCTTGTTCCAGCTGGCATCGAGCACGCTGGCCCCCTGCCCGCCCTTGCCGGACTCCTCCACCGCCAGCGCCTGCACAATACCGTAGCGCAGCGGGAAGTCGAAGGCCGAGGAGAGCGCCGGATTGTCACTGCTGCCGTATGCCTCTGCGCGAATATCGTCAGCGCCCTTCCACACCTCCCCCACCATGTAGCCAAGGGTGCCCCACTGCTGACCTGCGGCCTTGCGGACGGCACTCGCCTGCTCGACCTCGCGGCGAATGGCGCGCCAATCATCCAGCCCCAGCTGATAGGCCTGATCGAGGCGCCAGCCGTCGATGCCATACTGCTCGACCCAATAGCGGGCCACCTCCTTGAAGTAGGCGAGACTCTCCGGTTTGCTGTAATCCACCAGCTGGCCCGGATAACCGGCTCCGCCACTCTTGAGGGCAGGCCGACGCCCCTCTGGCGACGGATTGCTCACCCCCACCTGGTTGACGTGGCCAAACACCCCGTCGAGCAAGACATAGAGACCGCGTTGGTGCGCCCCATCCACCAGCTGTTTGAGCTTGGCGTTGCTGCCAAAGTTGGGGTCCACGGTGAAGAAGTCGCAGGCGAAGTAACCGGTGGCATCAAGTTTGTCATCGCCCCCTTGACCTGCGCAGGAGTCAAACACCGGGGTGAGCCAGATGGCGTTGACGTTGAGACTCTTGATGTGATCGAGACTGTCGATGATCCCCTGCAGATCGCCGTTGTGCTGGGAAGGGCCATAGCCTGTACCGTAGTTGGCACTGCCGTCACCATCAACAAAGGATTCCACCATCACTTGGTAGATGCGCAGATTACAGGCCGGCTGATCATCACCATAGCAGGCGCGATTAACCGTGGTGATCGGAGGGGGAGTGACCGGCGGATTGACAACGGGAGGTGTGCTCCCTCCACCGGAACTGCCGCTGCCGCCGCAAGCGGCAAGTAACAGGGCGGCTCCAAGCAGGCCGCCATAGCGTAACGTTCCTTGTTTCATGGTTATCTTCCCGCTGTGAGAGCAGACGTCTGATACGCCTGTTTTCGCCATCATAACGGTGCTCACACAACGGCGTCTGTGACTGAAAACGTTATCTGGATCAGCCGGTTAGATCCCCATCATCGAAGCGGAATAACCATCGATCAAACACTAACAGGGGAGCAGGGGCGGGTCGGCAGATTGTCGCCAAAATACGGGCGATACCGGCGCACCAAACAACAGATTAACGGAAGGCTTCCCGTTCATCGATGGGGGAGATCAGGTGATAAATCTCGTGGGCGGACAAGGTACAGCCCACGGGCCACTCCAACTGATGGTAGCGATTGATAAAGACCCGGGCGCACTGACGCTCAGTCTCCAACACGGCAAACAGTGGTTGATCACGCCAAGGGGTCAGATCCAGCACCCCAGTCATGCCATCCGATAACACCACAAACAGGCGCCATGGCGACACATACTCCACATCAATAAAGACCGGCATCTTTTCGGCTCCACGTGGCATAATTCGTGGCAATTATAAACAGCCCCTTCCTCTTTATACGCGCCACAGCTCACATTTCACCCAGCAGATTATGCGGTAACCATTCACTGCGCGCCGTCACACTTCTAGATAGGCGGGATGTTAATTGCCTCTTTTAGTGAGCTAGAGTGCACCCTTGCCCTTCTCTGTCTGTCTGTCACAAGGTCAACAGATAAAAACGTCTATGGACAGGCGTTGCCGGATACCATCAGGAACATTTATGACCAACCTAAAACAGCGGCTAGGCCCGTTTTGGCCCTTCGCCGTCTTCTTGGCGCTCGCACTTTTCGCTCTCACCTTCAGTCGAATTGCCCTCGGCCTCTGGCAACTGGAACGGGTCGATGCCGTGGCCGGTTGGCAGCAGATGCTGCTGCAAGGGATCCGGGTTGATTTTGCCACCCTCTGCTGGGTCTGGGGTGTCCCCGCCATGTTGACCCTGCTGCTGGCAGGCCCTCACGCCATCGGCCGGGCCTGGCTGCAACTGATGCGAGTGTGGCTGACCGTCGGACTCTGGCTGATGTTGTTCCTCGAGATCTCCACCCCCTCGTTTGTCACCGAATATGGCGTGCGCCCCAACCGCCTCTATGTGGAGTACCTCATCTATCCGCAAGAGGTGCTCTCCATGCTGTGGGCAGGCCGCAAGGGCGAGCTGTTGCTGGCGGCGATCTTCAGTGGCGCCGTACTGGCCGGTGGCTGGTGGCTGAGTGGCCGTCTGGTGCGCGGCCTTAGCTTCCCCCGCTGGACTTTGCGTCCCGCCTTCGCCCTGCTGATTTTAGCCATCGGTTTTCTCGGTGCTCGCTCCAGCGTGGGTCACCGCGCCCTGAACCCGGCCATGGTCGCCTTTGCCGATGATCCGCTGATCAACTCACTCACTGTCAACTCCGCCTACTCCCTCTTCTTTGCCATCAAACAGATGGGGGCCGAAGAGGACGCCAGCCAGTTTTACGGCAAGATGTCCGAGGAGAAAGTGCTCGAGATCATGCGTCAAGAGAGTGGCCGTCCGGCCAGTAATTTCAACTCGGATCTGCTGCCCAGCCAGACCTTCAACCCGGCGAGTTTTCAGGGTAAACCGAAGAATCTGGTGATCTTGCTGCAAGAGAGCCTGGGCGCCCAGTTTGTCGGCTCCCTCGGCGGCCTGCCGCTCACCCCCAACATCGATGCCCTGTCGCAGCAGGGTTGGGCCTTCGAGCAGCTCTACGCCACCGGCACCCGCTCGGTGCGGGGTATCGAGGCGGTGCTGACCGGCTTCACGCCAACCCCGGCACAGGCGGTGGTCAAACTCGGCAAGAGCCAGACCCACTTCTTCACCATCGCCGATCTGCTCAAGCAACGGGGCTACGACACCAGCTTTATCTACGGCGGCGAGAGCCACTTCGACAACATGCGCAGCTTTTTCCTCGGCAACGGCTTCACCACCATCGTCGAGCAGAAGGATTTCGTCAATCCGGTATTCAAGGGCTCATGGGGCGCCTCCGACGAGGATCTGATGGCTAAGGCCGACCAGACCTTCAGGGCGCTGCACCAGGAGGGCAAACCCTTCTTCAGTCTGGTGTTCAGCTCCAGCAACCACGATCCGTTCGAATTCCCGGACAATCGCATTGAACTGTTCGAGCAGCCCAAACAGACCCGCAACAACGCGGCCAAGTATGCGGATTACGCCATCGGCGAGTTCTTCAAGAAGGCGAAACAGTCCGAATACTGGAAGGACACCCTGTTCCTGGTGATCGCCGATCACGACAGCCGGGTCGGCGGCTCCAGTCTGGTGCCCATCCCCCGCTTCCATATCCCCGGCGTTATCGTGGGTGACGGCATAGCGCCGAAAAAAGATCCCCGCATCGTCAGCCAGATCGACATGGCGCCGACCCTGCTCTCCCTGATGGGGATCAGTGCCGACTACCCTATGCTGGGCAAGGATCTGACCCGTATGCCTGCCGACTGGCCGGGGCGCGCCATCATGCAATACGACAAGAACTTCGCCCTGATGCGCGGCAAGGATGTGGTGATCCTGCAGCCGGAGCGCGCGGCGGAGGGCTATGTCTACGATGATGCCAGCGAGAAGCTGACCCCGGCCGCGCAACCAGACACCTTGAAGGAGGATGCGCTGGGTCTTGCCCTGTGGGGCAGCATGGCCTATCAGAAGAGTCTCTATCAGACGGCAAAGGATGAGCGTATCGCAGCCAATTGAGCCGTCCGTGCTGATTCATCTCCCCATACTGTCGGCCCACAGGCCGTTATGGCTGGGTAAAGCAGGGCAGCGAACGGCTGAACTTGTGCTCGAATACCAGTGAGGTTTCGAGGTGCACTACCTCTTCGCGGGAGGTGAAGTGGTCGAACACAAAGTTACGCAGGTGCTCGGTGTCGGCAACACACAGGTGCACCAGAAAATCATCCTTGCCGCCCATGTGGAACAGGCTGATCACTTCGGGCAGCGCCAGAATGGCATCGCGAAAGGCATCGATGATCTGGCGACTGTGGCGGGCCAACTGTAGGGAGACCATGGCCTGGATATGGCCACCGAGGGCCTGATAGTCTACTTCGCAGTGCGCGCCCTTGAGCACCCCATCCTGCTGCAGCTTGCGTACTCGCTCCAGACAGGTGGAGGGCGCCACCCCCACCAGCCCAGCTAAATCCTTATTAGTCATGCCCGCATCACGAAACAGATGGGCCAGGATATCCAGGTCCAGTTGATCCAGATTTCTCATCTTAACTCCTTGAACCACTGATTTTTTTAAACTCTGCCGGTAAACCGGGGCAAACACAACGGCCATTGACATCCCCCCTGCCCCGCCTATCCTTGGCGCCATTGGCCGGCCGCAGCCCTGCGGTCTCCACGCGAGGATCCGCCATGCACCCGTTTCACCCGTTCTGGAGCCTGGAAGCTCCCCGTGTCGATGGCCAGCTGCTGCTGACCCCCTGCCCCGGCACCCAGCAAGTGCCACTGACCCTGGCGCTGGATCAACTGAAGTTGGCCGGTGCCCACGGGGTGGTGACCCTGATGACCACCGCCGAGCTGACCCGGCTCGAACTTGCCCACCTCGGCCAGCAGGTCGAGCACGAAGGGATGCGCTGGTTTCATCTGCCTATCGCCGACGATCAAGCGCCTGATGCCAACTTCGATCTGGCTTGGCAGCAAGCGCTGCCGGCAATGTGCGAGCTGCTTGGGGATGGCAAGCATCTGGTCATCCACTGCAAAGGGGGGAGCGGCCGCACCGGGCTGGTTGCCGCTGCACTGCTGATGACCCTCGGCCAGCCACAAACCGAGGCCGTGGCCGCCATCCAGGCCAACCGGCCCAAAGCCTTCAAGCTAGCCGCCCACCGCCAGTGGCTCGACCAACTGGCCGAGCGGCTGGACGCAGCCACTGACTAGTTGCCACCCTGGTTGTAGGTGAAGACCTTGCCGATATCCTCGACCCGATAGCTGGTGAGCTGATAGACGTAGTAGTTGAGCCAATTGGCAAATAACAGATGGCCGTGGCTGCGCCAGCTGGCCCGCGGCGTCCGGCTCGGGTCGTTATTCGGGTAGTAGTTGAGCGGAATGGCAGGGTCTAGCCCCGCCGCCTGATCCCGCTGATACTCCCCATCCAGGGTCAGGGCGTCGTACTCCGGATGACCGGTGACGAACACCTGACGGCAATCCTTGGTCGCTGCCAGATAGACCCCGGCCTCTTGCGATTCGGCAAAGATCCGCAAGTCGGTGTGAGCACGAATAAGATCACCGTCAAATGCGGCATAGCGCGAATGGGGAGCGACAAACTCATCATCAAACCCCCGCAACAGTGGCTCATGATCGTCGAGGCGATAGTGATGATAAACACCGGAGAGCTTCTCACCACGGGTCTGCTTCTCCATCCCATAGAGCGCCTTGAGCGCCGCCTGCACCGCCCAGCAGAGAAACAGGGTGGAGGTGACATGCTGGTGCGACCACTCGATGATTTCGACGATGCGCGGCCAATAGGCCACCTCTTCAAACTCCACCCGTCCGAGCGGCGCCCCGGTGATGATCATGCCATCGTAGTTGTTACCCCGTACTTGCTCGAAGTCGTGATAAAAATTCTCGAGGTGGGCCTGGGGCGTGTTCTTCGACTCCCGGTCGTCGATACGCAGCAAATCCACATCCACCTGCAGCGGCGAGTTGGAGAGCATCCGCATCAGTTGGATTTCGGTCTCAATCTTCTTGGGCATCAAATTAAGGATCAGCACCCGCAGTGGGCGAATATTCTGGGTGACGGCGCGGGATTCGGTCATCACGAAGATGTTCTCCTGCCCCAGTACCTCGGCGGCGGGTAACTGATCCGGGATCTTGATCGGCATGCTCACTCCCTGTGCTGCATCGGTAAAAATGTCTGGACATCCAGAAGCCTATAACAAAGCATCCTGACTGTCATCAGATACCTTTTGTATTCACCCCCACCTTTGACTAGCATACGCAGCCGTGTGTCTGCTGCTCCCAACATAATGACTGGTATCAAGATTTCCGTAGATCGACTGCAAGTCGGCAACTATGTGTCCCTGCCACTGGGCTGGCGCGAGCACCCATTTCTGTTTTCCAGCTTCAAAATCAAAAGTGAAGAAGAGATTGAGCTAATCCGCCGCCTTGGCCTCAAGTTGGTGACCCTGATTCCCGACAAAAGTGATCAGCCGCCCAAGCCGCCCTGCCCCGAGCTGCACGATCCTGCTAATCACGCCAATCACGCCAACGCCGCCTTGCGGCAAGCCCAGATGCAGCAGGAAAAAAATCTCCGTATCGAACAGCAACAACAATACCGGCGCAACCTGCAGCAGTGCGAGAAGCAGTTCCAGCAATCGCTGGCCCAGGTGCGCAGCGTGATGAGCAAGATCCAGTCCCGCCCCCTCAATGCCATCGGCGAGGCGCAGGAGCTGGTCAACGCCATGACAGAACAGCTGCTCTCGGTGGACGAGATTGTGCTCCATCTGGTCTCCGGCAGCGAGGATGGCAACAACCTCTACTTCCACTCTCTCAATGTGAGCGTGCTCAGCATGCTGCTGGCCAAAGAGTGCAAGATGTCGGCTGATCAGATCCGCCAGATCGGCATGGGAGCCCTGTTCCACGACATCGGCAAACTGAAAATCCCAAGCCAGATCCTGCGCAAGACCGACCCCCTCACTAGGCCAGAGCAGAACCTGATGGCCCAGCACCCGCGCTATGGTCTCGATCTGCTCAATTTGAGCCAAGATTTCCCGGTTGAGGCCAAAGGGATAGTGCTCCACCACCACGAATATCTGGATGGCAGCGGACCAGAAGGGCTCAAGGGAGGGCAACTCGATCCCCTCACCCAGATGGTGTCACTGATCAACGAGTACGATAACCTCTGTCATATCGAGAACCGGGTACCCTACTCAGCCCTGAGCAACCTATACAAACAGCGCAAGGCCCAGTTCAATCCACAATACCTCGGCATGTTGATCCGTTTGCTGGGGATCTACCCCCCCGGCAGCGTGGTACAACTCTCTAACGGTCAGGTAGGGTTGGTGATGTCGGTCAACGCCTCCCGCCTGCTCTACCCCTCGGTACTGATCTACGACCCACGTATCCTGCCTCAGGAAGCGGCCATTATCGATCTGCAACAGGCTGGGCTGGCGATTGCCAGGGTGCTCTCTCCCAAACGGCTGCCGCCGGCGGTGTTTGAGTATCTCAATCCCCGCACCCGGATCAGCTACTACTTCGAACAGGGCCAACCCTGATATTTTCCGGCCGCAGGCCCGCTGTTTATTACCGTTTTAGCCAAGGAGAGCACGATGCGCATCGAAATTATCAGTACCGGAGACGAGATAGTGACAGGCCTGGTGGTGGATACCAATGCCGCCTGGCTCAGCGTCCTGCTGCTGGAACAGGGGTGGCAGGTGCGCCGTCGCCTGACGGTGGGGGATAACCTGGCTGACCTGAAAACCGCGCTGCAAGAGAGCGCCAGTCGTGCCGAGGTGGTGCTGGTGTGCGGCGGACTCGGCCCCACCGCCGACGATCTCACCGCCCAAGCGGCTGCTGAAGCCTTCAGTCAGCCACTCACCCTGTTCCCCGAGTGGCTCGCCACCATCACGGCGCGCTACGCCAGCCGGGGCCGTCCTATGGCACACAGCAATACCAAACAGGCCTGGTTGCCGCAGGGGTGCGAGATCCTCGACAACCCGGTCGGCACCGCCTGCGGCTTTGTGGTGCAACATGGCCAGAGCCAACTTTTTTTCACCCCAGGGGTGCCGTTCGAATTCAAGCAGATGGTACGCGAGCAGATCTTGCCGCGCCTCAAACAGCTGGCCGGGGCGCAGACTGACACCGAACTGCGCCGCTTTTACACCTTCGGCATCTCGGAATCCGCCCTCAGCGATCGGCTCGACACCACGCCCTGGCCTGCCCGTATCGAGCTGGGTTATCGCTCTGCCATGCCGCTTATCGAGCTCAAGCTGATCGGTCACGGCGCCACGGCCGCAGATATGGATGACGCCGAGGCTCGGCTGCTGAATACCATTCGCCCTTGGCTCGTCGGCAGAGGGGATATCGAACCGGCGCAGCAGATCCTCGACCTGCTACACGGTCGGCCACTGACCCTGCAGGAGGGGGAGAGTCGGGGTGCCCTATTGGCATTTTGCCACGGCTATCCCCGGTTGGAGGCCAGCTTTAGTACACAGCAGGCCGATGACCTGGCCCACATGTCAACCACCGATGCGGGCCTGCGGTTGATCATTGGGCGGGAAGGGCAGCACGGGGTTCCCCTGCTACTCTGTGCCGAGGGTAAACTGATTGGTCAAACCCTGAGAGTCAGCCATCCGGACCCCGAAAGTCGCTGCAAAATCCTCGCCTTCGCCGCTCTCGATATGCTGCGTCGCTACCTACTGGGAGAGTCGGTACTTGGCGATTACCTCACTCTCACCAGAACCATGCAGCGTGACCCATAACCGTAACGCCCCCGATGATCAGGTCAGACTGTAAGACAGTAACCATTGCGCTCCCTTGTGCTGCGCAACAAGCTTGCCGGCGATGATCAAGTGACATCGATATGATCTGCCCGTGAATAACCTGCAGCCATATTCCCCCGTCACCGAGCAAGCTTTACCAGCCTTGGCTGCCGATCCTCTCACCAGTCGTGATCCCGCCGCCGATTTTCGCTACACTCGCCACTTCCTTGGCCCCACCGGGCGGGCCAGCCAGACTCAGGTAGTGAGAGATGTACAAGCTGATCGCATTGGATATGGATGGCACCCTGCTCAACCCGCAGGGCCAAATTACTCCCCGCACCCACGCCGCCATCAGTGCTGCGCGCGCCAAAGGCGTAACCGTAGTACTGGCCTCTGGCCGCCCACTGGAAGGGATGAGCCGCTATCTGGCAGAGCTCGGCCTCACCACAGCCCATGACTACGTCATCTGCTACAACGGCGCCCTAGTGCAACAGGTCGCCGATCAGCGCATCATCCGCAGCCAGCTGCTGACCGGCAGTGACGCCAGCGCCGTCGCCAAACTGGCCGATGAGCTGGAAGTGAATGTCCACGGCTTCTCAGTCACCCGTGGCCTGATCAGCCCACGCGTCAGCACCTACACCGAGCACGAATCGCATCTGATCGGCATGCCGATCAATCTGATCGACTTCGCTACCCTGCCTGCCGACGAGCAGATCATGAAGGTAATGATGATCGACGAGCCCCTCCTGCTCTCCCGCGCCATCGAGCGGTTACCTGCAGAGCTCTATGAGCGCTACACAGTGGTACAAAGCGCCCCCTTCTTCCTTGAGTTCATGCACAAGCAAAGCAATAAAGGCACCGGGGTAGCGGCACTGGCCGAGCACTTGGGCCTGACCGCCGAGCAGGTCATCACGGTCGGCGATGCCGGCAACGACCACCATATGATCGCATACGCAGGCCTTGGGGTGGCAATGGGTAATGCTACCGACGATATCAAGGCGCTGGCCCAGCACATCACTGCCCGTAACGATGAAGATGGTGTTGCCCAGGTGATCGAGCAGTTTGTACTGAACGTCTGATGCCATCCGGCGGAGACGCTCCGTCAGTGCTGACAAAAGAAAAACGGGGAGGCTAGCTGGCCTCCCCGTTAGTTATTGGTTATCTGCCATCCCCTGCATCCGGGGGCGCCAGACACTGGGTATGCGTACCCGGTTGCAGGTAGGGCATCAGCAAGGGGGCCATGCCCTTGAGGACCTGCACCGGCAGCGCCGACGTGAAGCTGAATTTGTCAGACTGACTGCCCGGCACATAAGCCGTCAGGGTCCCGAAATGATCATCACCGATGAAGAAGACAAAGGTTGCAGTCCGGTTGCGTGCCAGCGAGCTGGTCACGTTGCCATAGCGACCCACCGTCTCAATCCGGTTATCCCCCGTTCCGGTCTTACCCCCCATCTGCAGCACAGTGCCATCGGGCAGGGCAAACGCACCGGCGATGCGTCTTGCCGTGCCCCCCTCCACCACCTTGGAGAGCGCATTGCGCAATGCCGCGGCGACCTCAGCCTGCATCACCCGGGTACCTTCGGTGCGTTGTGGTGCAAATGCAGTCTCGAAGGGGGTTCCCTTGGCAAATGACAGATGCTCAATACGCAACGTAGGTACCCGGATCCCCCCGTTCTGAATAATCCCCATCAGCTCTGCCAGTGCGGCCGGACGATCACCGGAGCTACCTAGGGCGGTCGCCAGCGATGGCACCAGATGATCAAAGGGATAACCCAATCTGGCCCAACGCTGATGGATGTCGAGGAAAGCTTCAACCTCCAACATGGTGCGGATCCGGCTGTCACGAGCACTACGATGACGGGTCTTGAACAACCAGCTGTAAACTTCCTGCCGCTCGTCACGACTCGCTGCAACCACTTCGGTAAAGGTCGCCTTATCAAACTCTCTGAGGTAGGAAAGCAGCCACAGCTCCAACGGATGCACCCGAGCGATATAGCCCTGATCCGGCAGTGAATACTTACCAGGACCGTAGCTGACATAGAGCTGATTGATCCGCTTGCTGGTCAGTTTCTCCCGCGGCAATCGCGCCGTCAGGAAGGCTGAAAATGTGGCCTCGTCCGCCTCCGGGATCAGGTAACGATGCACGGCCGCCAAGCGCACGGCACTCTGCTTGAGCCCATCAAGAAAGGTATCGATTTGTTGTTCGGAGGTCTTGCCCCGATATTTGCGCCAAAAACGCAGCAAATAGGTTTGGCCCTCTTTATCAGCGAACTTGGCCAGATACTCTTGGCGGCGAGGGTCCTTGTCATCCTTGAGCAACTGGGCACGATTACCTTCCTTATAAAGGCTATAGCGCACAATATCCCGCATCAGGCGGACAAACGGCAGGTTAAGTGACTCACGCAAGGCATCGCGCAGGGTCGGCATCCGACCATTATCTTCACGGCGAAAATTGTTAAAGGTGTGCATGCCCCCACCGGTGAAAAATCCTTCGTGTGGGCTGGCGGAGTACTTGCGATCCAGCGCAGCCTCCAGCATCACCGACAAGCTCTTGTCCTTGGCGCTGATCAGATACCCGATAGCCCAGCGGCTGAGGTTGTCCTCAGATGCGGCGGCCATCTTGCGCAAGCTCTCCACTGGCATGGCGGCATAATTGTCATGCAGCTCGGCCACCATCTCCAGATAGGTCGCCAGCACCCGCAGCTTGGCGGTAGACCCCAGCTCCAGCTTGGAGCCCTCATTGATATCAAACGGCTGATCGGTGTTGTCAGTTTGTACCCGGACCTGGAAGCCTTGGGCTGACTTCTCAAACAGAGTGAAGCTGTAACGGACATCTGCAGTCTTCTCGGGAGAGAGCAAGCGCTCACCAAACAGTCCGACTTGCGCCGCGACCGCCGGGTCGGCGAGTTGTTGCAGATAGCGGGATATCTCATTTTGCAGCGGCATATTAAGGCTGGTATCAGCTGTCAGGTCCATCCGGTCGAGATCATAGAGTTGCACCCCCAGCTGACGGCTCAAGCGAGTACGCGCCACTTGCAACCCTTTGTTGTGATTAACACGGGTTATCGCGGGTGACTGCAAGAAATCACGGAAAGTAACCTTGGTTTTGAGGGCGGCCTCCATCAGTGGCGGCGTGATCAACCCCTCTTGCACAAAGAGACGTAAGTAACTGTCGGTCAGGGTAGCCAGCACTTCACGCCCCTGGGCCAAATAGTAGGAAGGGCGGCGATGGGCAATCATTAAAGAGATCACTTGGCGCAATGCCAGCCCCTGATCGGCCAGGGACGCATTCTGATTGCGCGCCGGGTCGAGCAAGCGGTTCACCTCAGCGAAATTGGCACCAAACCAGACCCACAGACCATCCCCCAGACCATGCACCTCACCGTATCCCGGCGCAGCCGAGAGCGGTACTGAGTTAAGGTAAGCCCAGGCCACCAGCTTGCGCGCTTCGAGGGTTTCAGGGCCCAGCCGATAAGCCCGCACGCTGGCTGACGCCATCTGGCGGATCTTCTCGGTCGGCGACAGGGTCAGGCCATCCGGCGAGTGGCGATACTTCTCTACCTGGGTTGCCAGGGTGCTGCCACCGGCAGATTGATCCTGCATCTCCAGCGCCTTGCCCACCTGGGACAGTGCCGCCTTGGCAAAACGAGGCCAATCAACCGCTGGATTAGCCAATGGTTCCTCGTTGCTCAGCAGATCGCGGTTCTCGATAAACAGCAGCGACTGGATCACCAAAGCAGGAATAGCGGCAAAATCAGGGTAATGGTGAGTGGGATACTTGAACTGATAGAAAGGCTCGGCACGGCAGTCATGCAGGGTCAACCCTGCCTGCACCTTCTCGGTATAAGGGACAAAGAAGCCACGGCTGGCATAGTCATAGAGGGCATCGGAGAAACGCACCTGTTTGCTGACCTCATAACCGCGCTGCAGCAAGCGCTCCTGCATCATCGGCAGTTGCACATAGCCGAGTCGCTTGTCAAACGGGCCATCTTCGGGAAAGGCGATCTGCTGGCTTTGACCAGGCTCCGCCTGATAGGTCAGCTTGGCAGCATAACGAGATAACTCCCGCGATTGCAGCGTCGAGGTCTTCATCTCATAGCCAACCAGCGCGATCACCGCCCCCAGGCACACTAAAAAGAGAAAATAGACCAACCAACGCCACTTGGAACGGCGCTTGCGCTTAGGGTTCCCGTCCGTGGTCTGGACAGAGGAATCTTGAGATGCCACTGGTGTCAAATCCGTCTGTTCTGATGCGCCCATACTCGCCCCACCATGGTTGCGCAATTTATTGTGTTTCACTCAAGCTTAGTCTTTTCAAGTCAATGGCTTGAAACTATTAACCGCTTTGTAGTGATGGTAACAGGGCTGTTCTAAAAAAGGCAGCCGATTGTTACAGAAGTGGCAGAGATCCGAGCAGATAGCAAAACACCGGCCAGTGGCCGGTGTGTTTACTATCAAGCAAGCCTTACTTATGGGAGCTCATGCTCTTCAGCTTGGTGCTCAGATCTTTACGCTCTTTGGAAAGATCGGCATTTTTGATGATGTGATCATCGACTCGCTCTTCATAGTCAGTGCGCATGTTGGCGATGATTGCCTGCACTTCATCAATGCTCATGCCCGGCTTGATGTAATCACTCAGGTTGTCGAGCAGCAGTACCCGCTTCTGGTTATCACGGATCTTTTTTTCGTTATCCGCAATTTCACGCTTGAGTTTGTTCTGGCGACGGGACATACGCACATATTCCAGTACATCGCTGAAGGTGGACTTGTTTACTTGTTCCATATCGATACCACTGATTTAAGGTTGATAAAAACTGGCCAAGTTACGCCTGAATCCCAGCGAATACCAAGCAGGGCAGGCAAACTCAAGATGCCCTTACTCTACCGTGTTACAGGCGAGATACAACCCTAATCACACGCCATCGCCAGCAGGTGATGAAAAGTAAACCAGCCAAAATGGCCGTTTATTCACCGACAATCCCATTGAATTAATACCATCACGGTCAGCCCTGCCGCGAATGGTATGCCAGCTGTAACAAAATGGGCTATTTAGGGTATATCTGGCCGCTAACATGGCACCATGAATGACAGCCCGAATGACTCACTGACGTTTCATGATAGAATTACTTCTCATTGTCAGTACCCCCATTTAAATCCCACATGCGCTATAGCCCGGGCTATTCACCGCGCTAAGTGGTTCCCATTGCATAACCAAGGTTGCCGCCAGCCGCCTTGGGCATTTTTTTCTTGGCAATTTATCGGCCGGTCCTATCGTGGTCTGGCCTGCATTTCTTTCAGGTGGAAAACATGAATAAAAGTCTGGTCGCCCTTTGTGTGACATCCCTACTATTGACAGCTTGTGGCGGTGAAGAGGGGGGCGTTATGTTACCTCCTCCGCCAGTCACGCCGGATCAACCCGCCGCCCCAGGGGAAGGGCCGGATGGGGTGATAATGCCTACGTTAGATCCAACACCCGATGACTCTACTGGAGAGGGGGAAGGCCCAGACCCGATTCCATTGCCAACCATACAGCGAGGCAGTCTCAGTGCCGCTAGCCGGCCCGTGCTGGGCGAAGTGGATTGTGCCGGGCAGGCCTTAGATGAATTCGGTCAATTTAGTTATCGCCCGGGTGAGACCATTACTTGTCATTTTGGCGCGGTGCAATTGCTTAATATCAGCACCCCTGCCGTACCCGCTAGCGCAAGTGATGCGGAAGGGCTCAGCGTGTTTGATGTCACCGATGATCCAAGCCTGAGCAGCAATGACAAGGCGCGCCAAGGGGCAGCGGCATTGCTTGCAAGTATTGATGTACTGCCAGGGGACAACAACATCACCCTGCTGGCCGCCTACAGTGACCAGATCGCCGCTCTTTATGGCAAGTCGATTGATGATAAGGACGTTCAAACTTATCTGGCTGGCTCACAAGAAGAGCAAACTGACAAGGTTGATAAAGCGCCCAGCTCCCACGTCGATGCCTCTGTGGTGCCGGCCGTGACCCCCAACACCAGCAATGACCTCAGCAAGCCAGGTGAATTTGTCTCAGCCAATGCCGAATCTACCTACCGCTATCAGCCCTCTGCCGAGGCTCAAGCTCCGACCACCAGCCACTTGACTGATGCCGAGGGTCGCCCGATTGCAGGGGTTGCCTATTTCACTGCGTCATCACGGGGTGTGACCGGAGCGGATGGTGCAATGGAGCACAAATGGGGTGAAACCATCACCCTTGGCATAGATACCTTTGTCTTTGGTGAAGTGCAGGGCAATCAACTCACTCACGTCCTCTCTGATGTCAGCGATAACGAGCTGGTTAAACAGAACATTCAGAGCTTGATTGAACGTTATGCTACCGATCAGGGCGAAGGGCTGGTATTTGCAGACAAGGTGCATCAGGTGTTTGCGCTCTACCCCAATGCCATTAATGAGATCATTAATCTATCCCTGCCCAATGGGGCCAAGCTCGAAGGCACTGATTTCTCAACCCCCAATGAATTTGAAGGCCAGTTTGAGGCCGGGCTCGCCGCAGAGATCGATACTGAGCTTAAGCAAGGAGGGCACAGTCGCCTTTATCACACACCAACCCACTTGGGCGGGGATCTCGGGCTGCGCGCTGACTTAGCCGCCCTTTATGCCGGGGTCGATGAGTTTCACATCTTCCATAATATTGGCTCTTTTTATAATGCATCCGGTTATGCGCAACTGATGCGTAACCTGCCGCTCTCTAATCGCGCCGCGCCGCTGCTGATGCCACGCAGTGATAAAAACTTTTGGATCACACCGGGTGAGGAGCAGGCATGGCAAGCCAATGGTGCACCTTATTTGCTAGATGGCCATCTACTCAAAGAGCCACGCCACTCATCAACAGCCGCCTCACCACTGAGTCGCCCCCCCTTGGTCAGCGCACAGAACATGAGCTTTCAGTTGCCCGGCATCACCACAGGTGAGATTGGCAAGGGTAAAGTCGTTTTTATGGGTAATACCATGTACCCATCGGTGCTCTCTTGCCCCGATAGTTTCTGGGCCTCCAAGCAATTAAAGATCAGCGGTACCCAGTGTAGCTATACCGATAGCAGCACCACTCCGGTCAACGATCCCACTCAATCACTTATGTATGATCAGGGCAACATGGAGCGCTTTATGCGCAACCTGTTTACCTGGCTAGCCCCTGAATATAAAAAAGGACATGCGTCATTAAATCTGGGCACTAATATTACCAAAGCCCTTAAGTTCGATCATGGCCATCAATCGACCGATCTGGATTGGTTGATGTATCCCTTCTTTATTGATTCACGCTTTAATATCACCACCACCCAACTCACTAGTGGTGGTTACGCCAGCCTGAGCCCCCGTGACACCCCTGTGCTGTTATTACAGTCCTACCACGTTGCAGGTATTGGTAATGGCCACGAAATCAGAACACTGTCTGATATTAAACGGCCGACCCTGACCGCTAATGAT
>JBOFSK010000274.1:0-16151 GCA_051651505.1 Aeromonas sp. | reverse complement strand
ATGCCGGTGTCCCGGTCTGGAACGGCCTGACCAACGAATTCCACCCGACCCAGATCCTGGCCGACTTCATGACCATGCTGGAGCACGGCAAGGGCAAGCGTCTGGATCAAATCAAGTTCGCCTACCTGGGTGATGCCCGTAACAACATGGGTAACTCCCTGATGGTCGGTGCCGCCAAGATGGGCATGGACATTCGTCTGGTTGCCCCGAAAGCCTTCTGGCCGGAAGAGGAGTTGGTTGCCAAGTGCCGGCTGATCGCCGAAGAGACCGGCGCGCGCATCACCCTGACCGAAGATGTGAAAGAGGGTGTGCTGGGCACCGACTTCCTCTACACCGATGTCTGGGTTTCCATGGGCGAAGCGAAAGAAGCTTGGGATCAGCGCGTCAAACTGATGACCCCGTATCAGATCAATATGGATGTCATCAACGCTACCAAGAACCCTGATGTGAAGTTCATGCACTGTCTGCCGGCGTTCCATAACGACGAGACCACCATGGGCAAGGAAGTGGCTGAGAAATATGGCATGAAGGGCCTGGAAGTGACCGAGGATGTGTTCGAATCCGAGCACAGCATAGTGTTCGACGAGGCCGAAAACCGGATGCACACCATCAAGGCAGTGATGGTTGCTACGCTGGGCGACTAAGGTCGCAGTAGTGGAGCCGGGGGGCAGCCCCCGGCTTTTTGACCATGTGACAGCTGCATACTACCTCTCCCCCTACAACCTGCAGCCTGCATGGATACCACACCCACAGAAGGAAGCTGGACCATGACCAAATTCAAGTTCCCGTCAGCCTACACGATACTGTTTGTGCTGATCGCCCTGGTGGCCGCCCTGAGCTGGATAGTGCCGGCCGGCAAATACGAGATGACCATGAACGAAGCCCTCGGCAAAGAAGTGCCGGTGGCGGGTACCTACAAGCTGGTGGAGGGGAATCCACAGGGGATCATTGATGTGCTGCTGGCGCCTATCGATGGCCTCTACAACCACGAAACCTATGAGGCTGGCGCCATCGACGTCTCCCTCTTTATCCTGATCATCGGTGGTTTTCTTGGCATTGTGACCAAGACCGGTGCCATCGATGCCGGTATTGAACGTGTTACCGACCGCCTGCGTGGCCGGGAAGAGTGGATGATCCCGATCCTGATGGCGCTGTTCGCCGCAGGGGGCACCATCTACGGCATGGCTGAAGAGTCGCTGCCCTTCTACACCCTGCTGGTGCCGGTGATGATGGCTGCCCGTTTCGACCCGGTCGTCGCTGCGGCAACCGTGCTGCTGGGGGCCGGTATCGGTACCTTGGGTTCGACCATCAACCCGTTTGCCACTGTGATTGCCGCCAATGCCGCCGGTATCTCCTTTACCGACGGTATCTGGCTGCGTGTCGCCATGCTGGTCGCTGGCTGGCTGATCTGTGTCACCTACGTCATGCGTTATGCCAAGATGGTGCGCAGCGATCCCAGCAAATCCCTGGTGGCTGACAAGTGGGACGAGAACCGTGCCCACTTCCTTGGCAACAAGAGCGACCAGATGCTGGAGTTCACCCTGACCCGTAAAATCGTGCTGGGTATCTTCGTCGCCGCCTTCGCCGTGATGATCTACGGGGTGGCCGTGCTGGGCTGGTGGATGGCGCAGATCTCCGGCGTGTTCCTGGCTGCCGCCATCATAGTCGGCGTCATCTCCCGCATGAGCGAGGAGGAGCTGACCTCCAACTTTATCGACGGTGCTCGCGACCTGCTGGGGGTGGCGCTGATCATCGGGATCGCGCGCGGTATCGTGGTAGTGATGGATAACGGTATGATCACTCACACCATTTTGCACAGTGCAGAAGGGATCGTGACCGGCCTCTCCACCATCGTCTTTATCAACGTGATGTTTGTGCTGGAAGTGGTGCTCTCCTTCCTGGTGCCATCTTCTTCTGGTCTGGCGGTGCTGACCATGCCGATCATGGCGCCGCTGGCCGACTTCGCCAACGTGGGCCGCGATCTGGTGGTGACTGCTTACCAGTCTGCCTCCGGTCTGGTGAACCTGGTGACCCCGACCTCCGCCGTGGTGATGGGCGGTCTGGCCATCGCCAAGGTGCCCTATGTGCGCTGGCTGAAGTGGGTGGCGCCGCTGCTCGGTATCCTGACCGTGCTGATCGTGGTCTGCCTGAGTCTGGGGGCCGTGCTCTCCTGAGAGATAACAAGCAAGATAAAACGGGAGCCTGCGGGCTCCCGTTTTTTATGGGCGCAAGAAGTGATGGACACAAAATAGCAAGCAACAACAAGGCGACCCGCAGGTCGCCTCGATGTATTTGGGGGAGAGAGCTTAGCGGGCCTGCGCCAGGGTGCGCACCACGGCGGCATGGGCCTGACGGGTACGGCTGATATGGCGCGGCGCGACCAGCACCACATCATTGCCCGCGACGGCGCCCATGATCTCGGGATTGGCGTTGCGATCCAGCAGGCGGGCCACCACGGTGGCGGCCCCCGGGGTGGTGTGGATCAGCACCATCTGCTGGTTGTGTACCACGTCGCGCACCATGTCGTGGATCGAGCGGGTGCTGCCGGCGGGCTCCAGCTGATCGTCCACCAAGGTGTAGACCTTCTTGCCGTTGGCATTTTGGGCCTTGGCGACACCGAGGCGGCGTAGTAGGCGAGAGATGGTGGACTGACTGATGTCGGCAAAGCCCCGTTCGGACAGCTGGTGGCGGATCTCTTCCTGAGTGCTGTAGCAGTGCTGGCCGATGATCTGGCGACAGGCATCCAGCTGGGCCAGATCGGGCTCTTGGGCAACGGGACGACTGAGGGTTTTAACCACGGCGAGTTCCTTTGATGATGACCGGAGGTAAACGCGCGATATCTGCCATAGTAGTCAGTTATCAGGCAAAAACACTGATAATCCATCTATAAGCAGGGAATGAGCGGGCATTACCATCTTGGGATGGCAAATTATAGCTGACTGGAAATTCGGTGATGTGACAGGGTTCAAAAATGGGCCCCGCAGGGCCCAATCAGATATCAGTAACGCTCGCTGACGATGTCCTGAGTGAAGGACTTCTCGCAATATTTGCACTTCATCCGCACCGCGCCTTTCACTTCGCGTACCCGAAAGTAGCTCTCTACCGGCTCATTGTGGGAGATGCAGTTGGAGTTGGGGCAGTGGAATACCCCGGTGATAAACTCCGGCAGCGCCAGTTGGTGTTTCTTTACCACATTGAAGTCTTCGATGATGTTGACGGTTGCCGTCGGGGCGAACAGTGCCAGCTGGTTGGCTTGTTGCTCGGTCAGGCGGGTGTTCTCAATCTTGATGAGGTCTTTCTTGCCCAGTGCGCCGGATTTCAGGTTGAAGCCAACCGTGATCCGTTCGTGAGTTTCTATTAGCTGGAACAGCTTAAGGATCTTGATACCTTGCCCGGCGGGGATATGGTCGATAACGGATCCGTGATGAATAGCTTCGACTTGCAGTTGGTTCTTGTCAGACATGATGTTCCCCTTTCCCTTAGACAGTTTCGTTCAGTACCAGTGCCAGCAGCGCCTGGCGCGCATAGACGCCATTTTCCGCTTGCTGGAAGTAGCAAGCATGGGGCGTCTTGTCGACCGCGACATCGATTTCGTCAACGCGGGGCAGGGGGTGCAGGATCTTCATGGTGGGCTTGGCGCCTTCCAGGGTGGCCAGCTCCAGTACGAACTTGGCCGCCATGTGTTTGTATTCGGTCTCGTCGAAGCGCTCTTTCTGGACCCGGGTCATGTAGAGGATATCGAGCTCCGGCATGACCTCTTCCATGGTTTCATGAACGCTGAACGGGATGCCCTTCTCTTCCAGCTCTTCACAGATATAGTCCGGCATCGCCAGCGCCTCCGGGGAGATAAAGAAGAAACGGCAGTTGAACAGGCTCAGAGCCTGGGCCAGCGAGTGCACGGTGCGGCCGTACTTGAGGTCACCGACGAAGGCGACGTTGAGGTTATCCAGGCGACCTTGAGTTTCGTGGATAGTAAACAGGTCGAGCAGGGTTTGGCTCGGATGCTGGTTGGAGCCGTCCCCGCCGTTGATGACCGGCACGGAGGAGAACTCAGAGGCCAAGCGGGCGGCACCTTCTTTCGGATGACGCATCACCACCGCATCGGAGTAGGAGCCGATGATCTTGATGGAGTCGGCCAGGGTCTCACCTTTTTTGGCGCTGGTGTTACCACCGTCAGCGAAACCGATGATGTTGCCGCCCAGACGCTGCACCGCAGTCTCGAACGAGAGGCGGGTGCGGGTGGAGGCTTCGAAGAAGCAGCTGGCAACCAGCTTGTTTTGCAACAGGCGAGTATCAGGTTCGGCCTTCAACCGTTGTGCGGTTGAGACTACCAGTTCCATTTCTGACCGGGTCAGGTCTGAAATAGAGATGACATGTTTCTTATAGAGTGGATTGGTCATCGTCTGCATTCCCTTTGACATCATTGGAGGTTTTTCGGGCACAAAAAAAAGCCCCTGAAACAGGGGCTTTTTTTAAAAATAGCTGGGGATCGTGAGGGCGGGAACCGGAAACAACGGGGCCGCTCTGGTGCGCTCCACCCGTTTGCAAGGCTGTTTCCTGAATCAAAAACTGCATCGTGTCTTCCCGACCTTTTTCAAAACCGGACAGATTATAGGGCCGGTTTTTTTATTGTCAAAAATTTATTTTCGATGCCTATTTCAGCATGAAAACGTTTGAGTGGCGGGAACAGGACGACAAATCCACACTCTGTGCGTCTTTTGCAGCGGTTCCCCATCGTGGGCCATGGCGCGCAGATAACCGAGTCGGTGGTGCCCTTCCAGCAGGCAGTAGGGTTGCGGCAGCGGCTGCCCGCTCGGGTAGCTGCTCCCAGCGGCTGGCGCTAGCACGATGATCGGCTCTGGCCAGGTGCCTTCACTCAACATTTGCTCGCCGAGCCAGGAGCGACGGACATAGCGATTGCTGCGCAGCATCTCGCCCCAGCGTTCAATCACCTCCATATGGCGGGAGCCCACCTGATCGACCAGTTGCGCGGTGGGCCAGCTTTCGCACTGGAACTGGTGACAGGCGAGATCGATAAAGTTCCAGTTGGACTCAAAACCGCGCCAATGACGGTAAATCCATTGAGAGAGCACATTTTCAGGAATAAAGGGCACCTGCGGTGCCACCCGTTCAAGATAGGCGGACAGCGGCTCGGTCTGGCGTTCATCCCTGAAGTTGAGGGGCGCCAGTTGTTGAAGCAATCGGTAATTGAGCATAAATGACCTCCCGATACCTGGTTTTACCCTACCCCCATTTATCGCTCATTCCTACCCCTACAAGACTGTAAATACAGCACCTTAGCCATCATTGCTGGATAAACAACCTCAATTTGGTCAGACCATGCGCAATCACACTGAAAGTATGAAAAAAGTCTTTACCTTTGATCTCCACTTTGTATAATTCGCTTCGTTTGTTGCAGGGGCGTAGTTCCAATTGGTAGAACAGCGGTCTCCAAAACCGATGGTTGCGGGTTCGAGTCCTGCCGCCCCTGCCATTTTTTAGAAAGGCCAGCTCATTGAGCTGGCCTTTCGCATTTCTGCCGTTGCGACTTCTCGCCTTTATCTCCCGCCATCTCTTGTGATGGCCCAGCCTGTCTCGTCTCTCTTGGTGCGGTTATTGTTGGCGCATCGCGCCGTTCCCGGGGCTGTGTTGTTATTTAGTGCCAAGAACAAGGGCAGCTCACGGGCTGCCCTTGTTCTTGCCTGTCTCTGTTCAGGGGGTCTGCTTGACCCAGATAAGCTGGTCAGTGGCAAAGCCCAATGCTTTGGCCTTGGCAACCAGTGTCGCGAGTTTTTCCGGCGATGGATTGGGGGTGCGGGAGAGGATCCACAGATAGTCGTGGTTATAGCTGACGACCAACGACAGCTGGTAGTCGGGGTCAAGATCGATAATGTTATAGCCACCGTAGAAGGGGCCAAAGAAACTCACCTTAAGCCGTCCCTCATCAGGTTTGCCGGCCAAGTAAGCCTTGCCCTCTGCCTCACGCCAGCTGCCATCGCTCTGTTTGCCACGGTTGAGCACCTGGACGCCGCCATCATCCCGCAGGCTATAGGTGGCGCTCACCTGCTCCAGCCCACGCTCGAAGCTGTGGTCAAGGCGAGCTATCTCGTACCAAGTGCCGAGATAGCGATCGAGCTGGAAGCCGCTGACGGGACGGATGCCATCAGCAATCCCGGTACAGGCCGTCAGTAGCAGAGCAGTGAGCAGGCAAAGCAGTGAACGCATAAATGATCCCTCTTTCGTATTTATCCTTCGATGATGCGCAGTTGGCCATCCCGAAAGCGGGAGGCCTGATCCGTCGGCGTGCTGCCGAAGAAGCGCTTGTACTCCCGGCTGAACTGGGAGTTGCTTTCGTAACCGACTCTGGCCGCCGCGGTGCCCGCCTTGATGCCGTCGTGCAGCATCATCATCCGCGCCTTATGCAGACGGAACGACTTGATGTACTGCAGCGGCGAGCTGGCGGTGACCGCTTTGAAGTGGTGGTGAAAAGCGGAGACGCTCATGTTCACCTCACGGGCCAACTCCTCCATGGTGAGGTTGTCGGCATAACGGGACTCTATCATACGCAGCACCCGGGCGATCTGGCCCACATGGTTGTGCCGATTGGCGAGCGCCTGCAGCGCTGGGCCGCCCCCTTCGGTGAGGGCATGGAACAGCATCTCACGTACCGTCTGTGGCCCCAGCACCTTGGCGTGGAGCGGGTTGTCCATCAGATTGATCAGTCGTTCGGCGGCGCAGAATATCGCCTCCGACAGCGGTACCGAATGAATGCCGCTCTTCTGTGGTGCCGCAGCGGGCAGCGCATCTCCCAGCTCCAGCAGCAACTCTTGCAGAGTGACCATGTTGATCTCGATAGAGAAGCCGATGAGGGGCTGCTCGGGGGAGGCGAAGCATTCGCACTCGCAGGGCAGGGGCAGGGTCATCAGCAGGTAGTGGTTGGGGTCGTAGTGAAACACCTGATCCGCCAGATAACCCACCTTGTGCCCCTGCAGGATCACGATCATTCGTGGCTGATAGAGCACCGGGGTACGGCCGTGGTACTCGGTGGTGTAGATGAAATTCACCTGATCCACCGGGGAGGGGGTGATGCCGGGAGCGGTGACGTGGCGGGTCACTCTGGCGGCGAGGTCTCGGTAACGGTGTTGCATGGGGGCTCTTAGATTTGATTATTCAGTTTTTGGCTACTTTGTAGAAATAGGCAAGAATCAAGCAGGATATCGCCTTGATAGTAGAGTTGTTCTGGAGAAAAATGCAATCAAGATGTCGCGGTTAAACCGCACCGATTATCAGAAGAGGGCAATACCAATGAACAACTTTACGCTCCATACCCCCACCAAGATCCTGTTTGGCAAGGGGCAGATTGCCCAGTTGCGTGCGCAGCTCCCGAGCGATGCCCGTGTGATGATCACCTATGGTGGCGGCAGTGTGGTACGCAGCGGTCTGCTGGCGCAGATCCGCAGCGAACTGGCGGGTATGACCCTGTTTGAATTTGGCGGCATCGAGCCCAACCCAGCCTACGAGACCTTGCTGGACGCCGTGGCGTTAGCCCGTGCCGAGCGGGTCGACTTCCTGCTCGCCGTTGGTGGCGGCTCGGTGCTCGATGGCACCAAGTTTATCGCTGCTGCCGCGCACTACGATCTGGCCAAGGATCCCTGGCACATTCTTGAGACCGTCGGTAGCGAAGTGCGCTCCGCCATCCCCCTTGGTTGCGTGCTGACCCTACCGGCGACCGGTTCTGAAATGAATATGGGGGCAGTCATTACTCGTCGCAGCAGTGGCGACAAGGTGCACTTCTTCTCGCCGTTGGTGATGCCGCGCTTTGCCGTGCTGGATCCGGTGCTCACCTACACCCTGCCCGAGCGTCAGGTAGCAAACGGGGTGGTGGATGCCTTTGTGCATACCGTGGAGCAGTACCTTACCTATCCGGTTAACGCCAAGGTGCAGGATCGCTTCGCCGAAGGGCTGCTGCTGACCTTGATCGAAGAGGGCCCCAAGGCGCTGGCGGAGCCACAGAACTACGAAGTGCGCGCCAACATCATGTGGAGCGCCACCATGGCGCTCAATGGCCTGATCGGTGCCGGCGTGCCGCAGGACTGGGCGACCCATATGTTGGGTCACGAGCTGACCGCCCTGCACGGTCTTGATCACGCCCAGAGTTTGGCGCCAGTGCTGCTTGCGCTATTGCAAGCCAAGCGCCAACACAAGCATGCCAAGCTACTGCAATACGCAGAGCGGGTGTGGGGTCTGCACAGTGGCAGCGAAGCGGAGCGTATCGACAGCGCCATTGCTGCCACCCGCGACTTCTTCGCGCGGATGGGGGTCAAGACCCGGCTGCGCGACTATGGCCTAAATGATCTGGATATCGATACTTTGATCGGCAAACTTGACGAGCATGGTATGACCGCCTTGGGTGAGCACAGCGACATCGATCTGGTGCAGAGCCGACATATTTATCAAGCCGCCTGGTAAGCACTGGCCATTCAGAGCATTCGGACCACTGGATTGAATTGTCGGGGCTGCCCCTCGCCATCTGGCGGTGGGGTGGCCCCATTTTTGTTGGATAAATGTTACTTTCAGCATTTAGGTGCGCGAAATAAAACGAAAGCGAGTTTTGTAAGAACAAAAAACACTAAGATAGAGAGCGGCCAAAACATTTTTTTTGACTGGTTGGATCACTTTATTCAGGTTTTTTTACTGCGGTAAGCCTTTAATTTAGTTTGTTTTTTTAAATCACCATCGGGGATGGCTGCAATTGTGTGCACGCACAGTCCGGTGTGTGGTTGTCATAAAACTCCAAAATTTGATACTAATCACTTTCGCGCCTGAAAAGTGGGGGCCTAGCCATGACGGGAGGTTGAGGTAAAGCCCACTGATTTTCATAACAAATAGCCCCAGATCTGCACTTTGGTCATGCCTTGTTTAGCCAGAAGTGAGACACTGGGTGGCGATTGTTTATTAACCATCAGGGAATAGTCATGCAGATTGGAATACCGAGAGAGAGTCTCGCCGGTGAAACCCGGGTCGCAGCGACCCCGGCGACCGTCGAGCAGCTGAAAAAGCTCGGCTTTGAGCTTGTCATCGAGTCCGGCGCAGGTCAGTTGGCCAGTTTCGATGATGCCGCCTTCGAGGCTGCGGGAGCGAGCGTGGAACCGAGCGCCTGGCACGCTGACCTTATCTTCAAGGTCAATGCGCCGACCGATGCCGAGATCGCAAAAATTAAAGATGGTGCCACCCTGGTGAGCTTCATCTGGCCTGCCCAGAACCCTGAGCTGGTCAAGAAGCTCTCCGAGCGCAACATCAATGTGATGGCGATGGATATGGTGCCGCGGATCTCCCGTGCCCAGTCCCTCGATGCCCTCTCCTCCATGGCCAACATCGGTGGCTATCGCGCCGTGGTAGAAGCTGCGCACCAGTTCGGTCGCTTCTTCACCGGTCAAATCACCGCAGCCGGTAAAGTGCCGCCTGCCAAGGTACTGGTGATCGGTGCCGGTGTGGCCGGTCTGGCCGCCATCGGTACAGCCGGTTCACTCGGCGCCATCGTGCGGGCGTTCGATACCCGCCTGGAAGTGGCCGAGCAGATCGAATCCATGGGTGGGGAATTCCTCAAGCTGGACTTTGGCGGCGAAGACGGCGCATCCAGCGATGGATACGCCAAAGTCATGTCTGATGAGTTTATCGCAGCCGAGATGGCGCTGTTTGCCCAGCAGGCCAAAGAAGTGGACATCATCATTACCACCGCCCTGATCCCGGGCAAGCCGGCTCCCAAGCTGATCACCAAGGAGATGGTCGACAGCATGAAGCCGGGTTCCGTGATCGTGGACTTGGCTGCCGCAACCGGTGGCAACTGTGAATACACCAAGCCGACCGAGCTGTTCGTCACCCCCAACGGCGTCAAGGTGATTGGTTATACCGATCTGCCGGGTCGTCTGCCTGCCCAATCCTCCCAGCTCTACGGTACCAACCTGGTCAACCTGATGAAGCTGATGTGCAAGGAGAAGGACGGCAACGTTGCCATCGACTTCGAAGACGTGGTTCAGCGCAACATGACGGTGATCCAGGCCGGTGCAGTGACCTTCCCGCCGCCCGCTATCTCCGTCTCTGCCGCACCGCAGAAACCGGCCGCCGCCAAGCCGGCCGCCAAGAAAGAAGAGGCCAAGCCCTCCAACAAGAAGTTCATCTGGGGTGCGCTGGGTATCGCGGCCTTTGGCTGGGTCGCCTCGGTGGCACCGGCGGCGTTCCTCTCCCACTTCACTGTATTTATCCTGGCCTGTGTGGTCGGTTACTACGTGGTGTGGAACGTCTCTCACTCGCTGCATACGCCACTGATGTCGGTCACCAATGCTATTTCTGGCATTATCGTGGTCGGAGCGCTGCTGCAGATTGGTCAGGGGTCTACGCTCGTCACCGCGCTCTCGTTTGTCGCCGTGCTGATTGCCAGTATCAACATCTTTGGCGGCTTCACCGTCACTCAGCGCATGCTGAAGATGTTCCGTAAGAATTAAGGAGGTTTAACGTGTCTCAAGGACTGGTAACAGCATCCTATATCGTTGCCGCCGTGCTCTTCATCCTCAGTCTCGCGGGACTGTCGAAGCAAGAAACGGCCAAGCATGGCAACCTGTTCGGTATCGCGGGTATGGCGATTGCCCTGCTGGCGACCATCTTTAACCCGGAGACCAGTGGTGTGCACTGGATCATTCTGGCCATGGTGATCGGCGGTGTCATTGGCGTGCGGCTGGCACTCAAGGTCGAGATGACAGAAATGCCCGAGCTGGTTGCCGTGCTGCATAGCTTTGTCGGTATGGCGGCGGTGCTGGTGGGCTTTAACAGCTTTATCGATCTGCATCCGTCCGCTCCGGCAGAGGTGGTGGTTTCCATCGGTTCCAATCTGGATGCCACTCTGGCTGCGGCCCGGGCGGCGTTCGAGCAAGCGGCCAGTGTCGCTCAGGTCGAACATCTTTCCGGTGCCATGCTCAACATTCACTTGGTGGAAGTATTCCTTGGTGTCTTCATTGGTGCGGTCACCTTTACCGGCTCCGTGGTGGCGTTTGGCAAACTGCGTGGCCTGATCTCTTCCAAGCCACTGGCGTTACCACACCGCCACAAGCTGAACCTGCTGGCAGTGCTGGCATCATTGGCGCTGATGGTTTGGTTTGTGAAGGTAGAGGGTGCCATGTTCCCGCTGCTGGTCATGACCTTGATCGCCTTCGCCTTCGGCTGGCATCTGGTCGCCTCCATCGGTGGCGCCGACATGCCGGTGGTGGTTTCCATGCTCAACTCCTACTCCGGTTGGGCGGCAGCAGCGGCAGGCTTCATGCTGTCCAATGACCTGTTGATCGTGGTGGGCGCACTGGTCGGCTCTTCTGGTGCCATCCTCTCTTACATCATGTGCAAGGCTATGAACCGCTCCTTTATCTCGGTGATCGCCGGTGGTTTTGGTTCTGATGGTGTGGCCTCTAGCGCCGATGAGGAGATGGGTGAATACCGCGAAACTAACGCTGAGGATGTGGCTGATCTGCTGAAGAACTCCAGCACTGTCATTATCACCCCGGGCTATGGCATGGCGGTGGCACAGGCTCAGTATCCGGTGGCGGAAATCACTCAGAAGCTCCGTGATCGCGGCGTCAAAGTGCGTTTTGGTATCCATCCGGTTGCCGGTCGTCTGCCTGGCCACATGAACGTGCTGCTGGCGGAAGCGAAAGTCCCGTATGACATCGTGCTGGAAATGGACGAGATCAACGATGACTTCGCTGATACCGACACTGTGCTGGTGATCGGTGCCAATGACACCGTCAACCCGGCCGCGATGGAAGATCCGGGCAGCCCGATCGCCGGCATGCCGGTACTGGAAGTGTGGAAAGCGCAGAACGTCATCGGCTTCAAGCGCTCCATGAATACTGGCTACGCCGGGGTCCAGAACCCGCTGTTCTTCAAAGAGAACACCCAGATGCTGTTTGGCGATGCCAAGGCCAGCGTCGAGGCGATCCTCAAGGCGCTGTAAGCACCCGCCAGGTATCCCACCTCAAACAGGCTTCGGCCTTGATGCCAGTCAGGTAATGCTGACTGGCATTTTTTATGGGCGGTCGCTTCACCGAGCTGTTGAGGCGCCCGCGTTATCGCTTTGAGAGAAAATGGCTTGAGGGGTAACGAAATAGCAGAGGAATGCCTAACGTTGAGGTCATAGGCATTTAAAAAAATCCGACCCCTATGGCCAGGCGTCGGATTTTTTCAGCAAAAGCAGTGTGCTAACCGCGCTTATCAATAGTAGGAGTGATCGCCGCGTTGATGTTCAGTCGCGTCTTTTACGCCGTTGAGTTCGCCCGGGAACTTCTCCAGCAGCTGCTTTTCGATCCCCTCCTTGAGGGTGTAATCGACCATGGAGCAACCGTTGCAGCCGCCGCCAAACTGTAGAATGGCCAGTTTGTCGTCAGTCAATTCGACCAGGGTGACCTTGCCACCATGGCCAGCCAACATAGGGTTGACCTCGGACATCAGCACATATTCGATTCGCTCGATCAATGGGGCATCGTCGGCCACTTTGCGCATTTTGGCGTTGGGGGCTTTCAGGGTCAGCTGGGATCCCATCTGATCGGTCACGAAATCGATAGTGGCATCCACCAGATAGGGGGCGCTTAAGGTATCGACCATGCAGTCAAAACCACTGAAGGGCAGGAGCTGATCTTCCGGATCCACGGCATCGGGTGGGCAATAGGAGACGCCACACTCGGCATTCTGGGTTCCCGGATTAACGACAAATACCCGGATATTGGTGCCATCAGGCTGTTTTTCCAGAAGTTTACGGAAATGTGCCTGGGCGGTGTCGGAAATGCTGATCATCACTGTCCTCATAAACCTGAGTGTTTAGCTAGGGTATTCATAATAACGCGCTTATTGATGCTTGGGTAGCATGCCGAGAGTGACTTGTGACAGCGGTGGGCGATAGTGAGTGGCTGTGCCTGAGGGTACGGCAAATGGCCCACACCTCGACCTTGGCCACCCCGTGTTGTTGCAGTAAGCGGGTGAGCTGGCTGGCGGTGGCACCGGTGGTGACCACATCATCGAGCAGGGCGATATGGCGGTACTGATGTGACGCGATGCGAAATGCTCCGCGCAAATTGCGCCGTCGCTGTCCGGCGCTGAGGCTGGTCTGTTGCGGCGTTGCCTTGGTTCTGTGCAGTAACCGATTGTCACAAGGGATGCCGGTGATCTCGCTGAGTATGCGGGCTATCTCCTCTGCCTGATTGAAGCCTCGCCGCCATTTTCGCCACCAGTGCAGGGGGACCGGTACAATGACCTCGGGCGGGTCCTTGCTATCCAGATGATCGGCCAGCAGGCGGGCGAGCAGTGGGGCTAGCAAGATCTGACCTGAATATTTAAGCCGGCGGATGAGTTGGGGGTAGGGGGGTTGATAGTCGCCAATGACCTGCAGTCGCTGCCAAGGGGGAGGTCTGCGTTGGCAGCGGCCACACACGCGGCGGCTCTCTTCTATCTCATCAGACAGCGGTGCCGCGCAGAGGTGGCATCTGGGCTGGGGCTGGTGTAATGCCTGTCGACACCAGCTACAGAGCAGGGGTTCGCGGTCGCAAGCTTGATGACAGAGCAGGCAGCTGCCTTGCCAGTCATCATGGCTGCCGAGCAGCAAACTTGCTTTAACAAACAGGCGCTTTAACATGCTTATCCCAAGAACATAAACAGGGATTTTTAGTTTAGATGAGCATATCGGTGGAGCGGTTTGGTCAAGGGCCTGATTTGGTGCTATTGCACGGATGGGGCATGAACGGCGCGGTGTGGCATGGGATTGCCCAGCCGCTGGCGGCCCGTTATCGGGTTCATCTGGTGGACTTGCCTGGCTTTGGCAACAGCCCGCTGGCAGATGAGGTGGATTACAGCCTGCCTTGGCTAGCTGAGCAGGTGGCAGCGATCTTGCCGGATAAGTGCCATCTGCTTGGTTGGTCCCTTGGTGGCTTGGTGGCAAGCCAGCTGGCGCTGACTCATCCCGAGCGATTGCGCGCCCTGATCACCGTGGCCAGCTCCCCCTGTTTCATGGCTCGCGACGAGTGGCCGGGGATCGCCCCCAAGGTGCTGACCGGCTTCAACCAGATGCTGGCGGGGGATTTTCACCAGACTATAGAGCGTTTTCTGGCGATCCAGGCCATGGGCAGTGAGCATGCCCGGGACGATATCCGTCAGTTGCGTCACTGGCTGGCCGAGCGTCCGGCCCCTCAGTTTGCCGCACTCGACGCCGGACTAAGACTGTTGGCTGAGAGTGATCTGCGTGAACCCCTGCGGGGGGTGGCGCTGCCCTGGTTGCGCATTTATGGAAGGTTAGATTCATTAGTGCCCAACGCAGTGATTCCCCTGCTGGATGCGCACTATCCTGCCAGCCAACGCGTGACCCTCAGTAAGGCGTCCCATGCACCTTTTATTTCTCATCCTGAGCAATTCATTGATATCGTCAGCGCGTTCATTGGCTAAATAGCACGCAATCAGCTTCATAAATCCTCTGTGGTGATGGATAATTGAGCCGTCATAAGAGGAGTCACATCATGCGCATTGATTCTGCCTTTAACAGTGGGGTGCTGGGATTTCAGCGAGCCGAGCAGTTAGCGAACGTAGCATCAGGCCAGATGGCCGGCCTTAACAGCTCCGGTGGGGATCAGGTACAAGTAACGGATGAGCTCGTTAATCTCAAGGTGGCCGAGCAGCAGGCTAGCGCGTCTGCCAAGGTAGTGCAGACCGCCAGCGATATGCTGGGCACCCTGATCGATATCCGGGTGTGATATGAATGTTACTCTGCCTCCCATTATCCCGATGCAGTTGCAGCCCCAAGTGGAGGCCACGAGGGCGGATAATCGGCGAGCAGAGCTGATCCCGCAGGTTCGTTCGGGGCAAGCCTCAAATACCGGATCTGACGTCGGTTTTCAGCAAGAGAGGGCTAAATCCGGGCAGGCAACCTGTAGTCATTTGTCAAACCTTCGTTGCCATGAAGGCCAAGTGTCAGCAGTGCAACTCCCCTTGGATCATCGCTTTGTGGAGGCGGCGGGCGAAGATAGGCCGCGTAAGCAACGGGATCCGCACCAGCAACAACAAGGGCGGGGACAGCGGGATCTGGGGTTGCTTATCGGCGACCAAGAGCAGGATCGGCTGACTCATGAGCTCACTGAGTTGGCCGTGGGGGGAGGGGATGCGGGTCTGGCTGCCGACCGGGTTGGTCAAGGTCTGAGTGCTAAAGGCCGCATGTGTGGCAGTGACCTCATGCTCGATACGCGTGAGAAGGCGGGCAATCTTGTCGCCCCCTTTACTGCAGAGTCTACTGAGGGGCAGGCTCGACATGCTTCGCATTCTTGTGGTGTCTTGGGTACCTTGATGGATCAGCGCAACAAGGTCATTGCTGGCCACTATCAACATAGGGTCACGCCGGCGGTTAATTGCGTTTTTAGTCTGTATATCTGAATCAGCGCTGGCCAAGCGCCATGAATACTACTCACTCTGCTTCAGCGGTTCGCGCGGACACCCGAACTTGTTTGGTGAGTGCCGTCTTTGCCAATTTAAAGCCCCTCGCGGGGCTTTTTCATTTTTGGGTTATTTTTTGGTCTTGGAGAGGGCCGCAGCGAAGGCGTTGCCCATGGCGCCGCCGACGGGGGAGCTTGGGCGCGACTCGGATTTGGGTTTGTGGTTGGTGGCATCCGACGTGCGCGATTGCGCCGGTTTGCGAGCTGGCTGCCCCGCTTTTTCGTCGAGCCGCATGGTCAGGCTGATCCGCTTGCGCGGGGCATCCACCTCCAGCACCTTGACCCGCACAATGTCACCCGCCTTGACCACCTCGCGGGGATCCTTGATAAAACGGTCGGTCAGGGATGAGATGTGCACCAGCCCATCCTGATGGACACCGATATCGACGAAGGCGCCGAAGTTGGTGACGTTGGTGACGACTCCTTCTAGCACCATGTCGGGCACCAGGTCGCTGATCTTCTCCACCCCTTCTTTGAAGGTAGCGGTTTTGAACTCGGGACGGGGATCGCGGCCCGGCTTGTCCAGCTCGCCGATGATGTCGGTGACGGTGGGCACGCCGAATTGCGCATCGGTGTAGTCGGCCGGTTTCAGGCTGCGCAGCAGGCTGCTGTTGCCGAGCAGGCTATCTACGGTCTGTGCCA
>JBOFSK010000273.1:0-6929 GCA_051651505.1 Aeromonas sp. | reverse complement strand
AAATCAAACATTGCTGTTATGGCAGTCATAAAAAAAGAACGTAGGTGAACATGAGCGAACATTATGATCTGGTCGTCGTCGGTGGCGGCATCAATGGAGTCGGCATCGCCGCCGATGCGGCAGGACGGGGCCTCAAGGTTGCCCTGTTTGAGGCGCAAGATCTCGCCTCTGCCACCTCCTCCAACTCCAGCAAGCTGATCCACGGTGGTTTGCGCTATCTCGAACATTACGAATTCCGGCTGGTGAAAGAGGCGCTGGCAGAGCGGGAGGTGCTACTCGGCATGGCCCCCCATATCGCCCGCCCGATGCGTTTTCGTCTGCCCCATCGCCCGCACCTGCGTCCGGCTTGGATGATCCGCGCCGGCCTGTTCCTGTATGACAATCTGGCCAAGCGCGACAAGCTCAAAGGGAGCTGCGGTGTGCGCTTGCTGCCGCAAGATGGCTTGACTGCCGGCATCACCAAGGGGTTTGAATACTCGGATGCCTGGGTCGATGACGCCCGGCTGGTGGTGCTCAACGCCATGATGGCCCGTGACAAGGGCGCGGATGTACAGACCCGCACCCGTTGCATCAAGGCGGTGCGTGGATCCAAACACTGGACCCTGACCCTGGAGCGGGAAGGGGGTCAGTCGTTCACTGTTACCTGCCGTGGTCTGGTCAATGCGGCTGGCCCTTGGGTCAAGACCTTCTACGACGAGAGTCTGCACGAGAAATCCCCCCGTGGCATTCGCCTGATCAAGGGCAGCCACATCATAGTGCCGCGCATCCATGAGCGCGAAGAGGCTTATATCCTGCAAAACGAGGACAACCGCATCGTCTTCGTCATCCCCTATCAGCAGGACTATTCGCTGATTGGCACCACAGACGTGGAGCACCACGGCAGCCCGCGGGAAGCCAAGATCAGCGACAGTGAGATCACCTATCTGTGCAAGGTGGTCAATGCCCACTTCACCCGCCAGATCGCCCCGCAGGATGTGGTCTGGACCTATGCCGGGGTGCGTCCGCTCTGTGATGATGAGTCAGATTCCCCCCAGGCGGTGACCCGCGATTACACCCTTGAACTGTCGGGTGAATCGGACGGCGCACCGCTGCTCTCGGTGTTTGGCGGCAAGCTCACCACCTATCGCAAGCTGGCTCAGGCCGCCTGCAACAAGCTCAAACCCTGGTTCAGCCAGATGGGAGATGATTGGACCGCGACCAGCCGGCTGCCCGGCGGTGAATTTGACTGCACGGTGCGCGAACTGGCCCGCGCCTTTGCGCTGGAATTTGACTGGCTCGATGATCGCAATGCCCTGCGCATCGCTGAAGCTTATGGCGCCCATGCCCGTCTCTGGTTAAAAGCGGATCGCGGCATCCACTTTGGCGGTGGGCTTTTTGAGTCGGAAGTGCGTTATCTCATCGAGCGGGAGTGGGCCTGTTCAGTGGAGGATATCCTGTGGCGCCGTAGCAAGCTGGGGCTGCGCCTGAGTGAGTCTGAGCAGCAACAGTTGCTGGACTGGCTCGACCACAATTATCAGGCGCTGCGCAAGGCGAGTTGATCAAGGCGGGCTGGCCTATCATCCGGTGTATTGAGCGCGAGGCCCATGGGCCTCGTGTTTGGTTGGCGAGTGGCAGGGGAGTGTGTTTCTGTCACAAAATGACCAGATCCCGTCATCCCGTGCCCGAGTACATCATTATGGATACTTTTTAGGTAGCAGATCACTGGCATGAAATCGGCGGAGCGGTTAGTCTAGCGGCGTTGAACTAACCCCATGAGGTACAGATGAAAACCGTATTGCGTTTTAGCCTGCTGGGCGCTTTGTTGTTGGGTGGCCACGCCTTGGCCGCCGAGCCGAAAAAATTTGATATCAGCATGTTCCCGGCCGCTGACGTGAATCAGGAACGTGTCGTGATCCGCCTGCCTGAAGTCGAGAAAGAAGCCGACATGATGGTCGAGCTGCAGGTTGGCAAAAAAATGATGGTTGACTGCAACGTACCGCGTTTTACCGGCAACCTGGAGCAGCACAGCGTCAAAGGCTGGGGCTATAACTACCTGAAGTTGGGTAAGGTACCTGAGCCTATCAGCACCCTGATGGCGTGCCCGGATGTCCAACAAAAAGAGACGTTTGTCCAAATTTTTGGTCAGGGTTTTTTTGTTAACTACAACTCCAAACTGCCGTTCGTGATCTACGTACCGCAGGAGTATGAGGTGCGTTACCGTTTGTGGCGTGCTGACAATCTGGCTCAACCGGCCATGATTGAATAAACATGTGTGAGTCTGGGTTTCTTTGAAGCAATACATGTGATAAATAAAGCGCCGTATGGCGCTTTATTTTTGCCTGTTGGTTTTGCAAATGACAGTGTTAGGTGGATATTTAATTACATAAGTACGTTATTTATAAATGATTTCCGTGTGTTGCAGCACAAAATAACCACAGACGATGGGGCAAACTGACATCGATAAAAGTTATTTATTAAAATCGTGAGAAAATTGATTTTGTACTCGGCGAAGGCCTGATGATACTTGCCCGCAAAGGTCACACTAACCAGAAAAAGAGCACTATGAGCTTCGAATCAGACAAGCGTTTCAATGACTTCAAACATTTTCCCCGTGGCCTGCGTCGCAGTGGCGAATTCACTGTGGCCGAAGCGGACAGTCTGGAAAAGTATGGTACTGCCATGCTGGCACTTTATCAGGGCACCCAGATTGCGCGTGATGATGCCGAGGCGGCCTTCGTCGAGCAGGTCAAATCCGGCTCTGCGGGCACCAATCTCCATGCCAAGGTGTGGTTCAAGTACCTCAAGGTGATCGGTCCCAAGCGGGTGCATCGCCTCTGCACTGTGGCCGGTGGTGCCAATGAAGAGAGCAGTGGCGGCGCCAGTTTTGAGGTCGGTAGCGGTGGTGGCCGCAGCAGTGACGAGTCCATGGATTAATGGATACCGAACTGCTTCGGACCTTTATCGAGGTCAGCAAGACCCGGCACTTTGGCCGGGCTGCTGAGAATTTGTACCTGACCCAGTCTGCGGTGAGTTTTCGGATCCGCCAGCTCGAACAGCAACTGGGTGTCAGTCTGTTTGCCCGTCATCGCAACAATATTCGCCTCACTGCTTCCGGTGAGCGTATGTTGCCTTATGCTGACGCCATCTTGCATACCCTGGGTCGGGCCAAACAGGATGTGGCGCTTTCACCGGGGTTTAACCAGCAGTTAGCCATCGGCGCCCCGGCGGTGTTCTGGGAGCTCGATTTCAACGACTGGCTGAATCATATCTATGGGTTGGCCCCCGGTTTGGCGGTGCGTCTTGAGACGGCATCCCGTGAGCACCTTTGTCGCCAGTTGTTAGAGCGCTCCCTCGATCTGGCCCTTTTATCCGAACCGACCAAGATCGATGAGATCGCTTTGCACCCGATTGGTGAGTTGGTATTTGAGTTGGTGAGTCGGGAGCCGGCGGCCACTGTCGATAACCTGATGCTGATGCCTCATATCCACCTTGACTGGGGCACCAGCTTTGAGCCCCAACCCAGCCGTTTGCAGAGCTTGCAAAAGACGCCGGTGCTGCATTCTAGCTCCGCCAGCATGGCGCTCCAGTTTGTACTGGCCAATGGGGGGGCGGCTTATTTGCCACGGCGGATGGTCAGCCCCTTCTTGGCCAAGGGGGCACTCCATTTGGTGGAAGGAGGGCACTCCTTGAGCCGTCCTCTCTATCTCGCCTATCTGGAAAAATCAGATCGGCGCGAGCTGATCGATCAGTTGCTGACCTTGCCATTAGGTTGGCATGACGCTGAGTTGCGGTTAACTATCAAATAGATATCCCCCCTTGATGACACTACCGCCCACCTTATGGTGGCTTGTTTTTGGCTATGTGGATCGATTGGCATGGGAGTCAGCGTTGCCACCCTGATCGGTTTTTGGCTCCGATAGCCCCCATTGTTTCGCACAGGTTGCTGCCTGGTTAAGCGGTGTGATGGCTTGTTGGCCGGGTGCTGCAGGGGCTCGCCACTCTGGCTGGCGCACAATGGCGAAGGGGGCAAGGGTGCGGCAAAAAGCGGTTTTCCCTCATGAAGTGCGATGATATAAAGAGTTGATGACGCGCTCGCCATCGGCCGAATGAGCACTTTGTTTGCTAACACGTTTGGCCCTCCTACGCACTCAACGGAATACAGGGAATACCATGTTTGAAAAGGTTGTTACCGCTCCAGCGGATCCGATCCTGGGCCTGACCGAAGCCTTTCGTGCTGACTCTCGCAGCCACAAGATCAATCTGGGGGTTGGGATCTACAAGGATGAGACCGGTGCCACCCCCATTCTGCACTGTGTCAAACAAGCCGAGCAAAAGCTGCTCACCGACGAGAAGACCAAGAATTACCTTGGGATTGAAGGCAATATTGAATATGGCCGCATCGTGCAGCAACTGCTGTTTGGTCAGGATGCACCACTGATCAACAGTGGTCGCGCCAAAACAGCGCAAGCCCCGGGGGGGACCGGCGCTTTGCGCATCGCGGCTGAGTTTGTGGTCCGCAACGGTCTGGCCCAGACCATCTGGATTTCCGATCCAACCTGGGCTAACCACGTTAGCGTGTTCCAGGCTGCTGGCCTGACGGTCAAGTGGTACAAGTACTATGATGCCGCCACCAAGGGCCTCGACTTTGCCGCCATGCAGGCCTCGCTGGCCGAGGTGCAAGCCGGTGATCTGGTGCTGCTGCATGGCTGCTGCCATAACCCGACCGGTATCGATCCCACTCGCGAACAGTGGCAAGCCCTGGCCGAGCAGAGTGCTGCTGCGGGTTGGTTGCCATTGTTTGATTTCGCCTATCAGGGCTTCGCTCGTGGTATTGAAGAGGATGCTGAAGGTCTGCGTATCTTCGCCCAGTGCCATGACGAACTGCTGGTGGCAAGCTCCTTCTCCAAGAACTTCGGGCTGTACAATGAGCGGGTCGGTGCTTTCACCCTGGTCAGCGCGACCAAGGCCATTGCCGATGTCGCGTTCACCCAGGTAAAAACGGTGATCCGTGCTAACTACTCCAACCCGCCGTCACACGGGGCTGCCGTCGTGACCGCTATCGTCAGTGATCCGGCGCTTTATGCCGAGTGGGTGGAAGAAGTGGCTGCCATGCGGATCCGGATCCGGGAGATGCGCGAGTTGCTGGTGGAAAAGTTAACCGCCCTCGGCGTGAGTCAGGATTTCAGTTTTATCCGTGAGCAGAACGGTATGTTCTCTTTCTCCGGTCTCTCCAAGGATCAGGTTGAGCGTCTCAGGAGCGAGTTTGCCATCTATATCGTCGGCTCCGGGCGGATCAGTGTGGCCGGCATCACCCGCGCGAATATTGACCCGCTGTGTGCTGCCATTGCCAACGTATTGTGAAGATCGGTAATAAGCAGGTTGTGATGCCCTTGAGCCGGTAAGGGCGGTAGTCCCCCTTACCGAGAGTGTCAAAAAGAGTGTCAAAAAGCGTGTTGAAAAAGCCCGCCAGTTATCTGGCGGGCTTTTTGTTTTGTGCTGGCGGGTATCTGAAATCTGGTTCAGGGCTTATCGCCGCCCCTTGCCACCAAGCAGTGAGCCCAATACGCCACGCACCAGTTGCCGGCCTACTTCGTTGCCAACGGTGCGGGCCACACTCTTTGCCGCGCTCTGAACGATGCCGTCATGCTGGCCTCCACGAGGGCCCGTGCGGCCAAACAGTAGGCCATTGAGCAGCGCAAGCAAGCCGGAGCCAGCCGATGGGGTATTAGGATCAGCCTGCTGAGTGCTGGCGGCCGCAAGGGTCTGGTGCTGGCCACCATTGAGCCGTTCGAAGGCGGATTCACGATCCTCTGTTTCCTCATAGCGACCATAGAGTAAGGAGCTGCGGATCAGGGTCTGGCGTTCATCTTCCCGCAACGGGCCGATCCGGCTCGCGGGGGGAGCGATAAATGCGCGTTCCACCACGGTAGGCCGCCCCTTCTCATCGAGCAGCGACACAAGTGCCTCGCCCACGGCCAGTTCGGTGATCACGCAAGCGGCATCAAATGCCGGGTTGGCACGCAAGGTATCGGCAGCCACCCGAACGGCTTTTTGGTCACTGGGGGTAAACGCGCGCAGGGCGTGCTGTACCCGGTTGCCAAGCTGTCCCAGTACGCTATCTGGAATGTCGCCCGGGCTCTGGGTCACGAAGTAGACACCCACCCCTTTTGAGCGGATAAGGCGCACCACCAGCTCAATTTTTTCCAATAGAGCCTTGGGCGCATCGTTAAATAACAGATGTGCCTCATCGAAGAAAAAGACCAGTACCGGTTTGCTGGGATCACCCACTTCAGGCAGTTGCTCGAACATCTCTGACAATAGCCACAGCAGGAAGCAGGCATAAAGCCGGCTGGATTGGGTCAGTTTGCTGGCCGCCAGAACATTGATGTGGCCGTGTCCAGCCGCGTCAGTTTGCAGTAAGTCCTGAATATCCAGCATCGGTTCGCCGAAAAAATGCTCGCCGCCGGCGCTCTCGAGAGTCAGTAAATTACGTAAAATGGCACCGATAGAGGCCGTGGAGACATTGCCATAACGCGTGGTGAGGGATTTGGCATTGTCCCCGACAAATTGCACCATGGCCCGCAGATCCTTGAGATCAAGCAGCAGTAATCCTTCGTCGTCCGCCAACTTGAACACCAGCTCCAGCACGCCGCTTTGGGTATCGTTGAGCCCCAATATGCGGGCCAGTAACAAGGGACCCATGTCAGAGATGGTGGCGCGCACTGGGTGCCCCTGCTCGGCAAACAGGTCCCAAAACAGAGTTGGGCTGGCACCAAAGGCAGTGGCAGGCAGCCCAAGTTGGGCCAGTCTGGCGCTTAGCTTGTCCGAACTGACGCCAGCGGCCCCCAACCCGCTCAGGTCACCTTTGATATCGGCCAAAAAAACCGGCACGCCAATCCCGGAAAACCGCTCTGCGAGCACCTGCAACGTGACGGTTTTACCGGTACCGG
>JBOFSK010000272.1:0-1080 GCA_051651505.1 Aeromonas sp. | reverse complement strand
GACTCGCGCCTGGTGCTGAAGTGAAGTTGAAGTACGTGTCTCAAAAGTCTCCCGTCTGATGTGGTTGTAAAGAGATACGGCGGTTCCGCGTCTTAATAAATGCACTTCTTGTTAAGAAAAAAGGGACAAAAACTACAGTTTTGAGTGGGGTGGCCAAAGGGGTGGCCAAGCTTAGGTCAGTGGTGGCGGCTCCGCCACTGACTACAGTATACTGTGTACACACCGCTTCGTTGTCGATCTTTTAAATCCGCCTCTGAAGTGTCCCGCTCTGAGCAGCGCGCAGTGTCACGTGTCTAAACAAACTGCACGTGCTGTCAGTTTCCGCCACTAGAGGCCGCTCTCGTGCTGTATAACAAAGACTATAGGGACTTTGCTGTATAATGAGGACCTTCTCAGCCGCTCTAGCAACGGACCCAACCCGGAAAAACTATCGGCATGGATTTTTGCCGATAACCGATAGTTCCGCCAATCAACTATCGTTGCCGATTAATCGGCAAAACCGATACATCGTCGACCTCTAAATGATACCATCTGGACATTCTTGGACTGAGCGAAACCAGGTGGACAGGCAGTGGTCAGATGTCCAATGACGGAAAAACCATCATCTACTCAGGTCACAATGCAGAACATGCCCGTGTAGTCGGTATCTTAATGTCTGCGAGGGCAGTGAAAGCGCCATTATCGCCTGATTCCAAAACCAACTCTCCAAGATTACTATCATACAAGCCTACGCCCCAACTGAAGACCCAAATGATAATGAAAGGGCTCGTTTTACGACCAACTGCAGGAGACCATGGATGATATTCCTCGTCATGACCTAGTGCTTCTTATGGGAGACTTCAATGCCAAGATCGGAAGACATCGACAAGGATATGAGCATGTTATTGGCCCTTACGCCACTGCAGACATTACAAACAAAAATGGCCATAGGCTGATCTCGTTCTGCTCAGTAAACGGTCTGATAGAGTCTGGGAACGTGACGTCAGCAACGCACGGCATTCTGGGACTTTGAGACACGGACACTACAGTAGAGACTGGGTAATAGTGGAGGTAGATGTTAAAATTCATATTGTACAGTTA
>JBOFSK010000271.1:0-2728 GCA_051651505.1 Aeromonas sp. | reverse complement strand
CCATCATCCGGGTCGGCTCCTGATTGGACAGCAACAACAGGGACGCCAGCACCGAGGGGCCCGCAATCATCGGAATCGCCATCGGCACCAAAAAAGGCTCTTCTCCCGCAGCCAGCCCGGTGACGCCCCCTTCGCTGGGGAAGATCATCTTGATGGCGATCAGGAACAGAATGATGCCGCCAGCAATGCTGACCGCTTCTTGCCGCAGGTTAAGGAACCCGAGGATCTGCTGCCCAACAAACAGGAACAGCATCATGATGGCCAGCGAGAAGAGCAACTCGCGGATCATCACCTTGCGGCGCCGCTTGGGATCGATATGTCGCAGAATAGAAAGAAAGACCGGTAGATTGCCTAGCGGGTCCATGATCAGAAACAGCATGACTGCGGCGGAAAAAGTATCCATACAACGCCCTGACTACGCCTTAAATAGGGAAAAGAGAGGGGGCGAAATATAGCAAAAGGCGAAGGATTCAGCGAGCGCCATCTTGCGCTCGCCAAGGGTTAACCGTGATTGCAAATCTTGTCGGCGCGGGTCTGAAAACCGTCGGCCGAGTCGATAAATTTACCGCGGGCGGCCAGAAAATCGATCAGCGCCTCAGCATCCATTTCGCGAGCGCTACAGGTATGAAACCGAGCGTCGGCGCCAAACTGTTGTGCCATCGCCTGCTTAAGGCTGGCACGGGTAAATTGACCTTGCTGTGCCAGCATCATCTCCATCACTTGATGACCATGTACGGATTGCGACATTTCTTGCCTCTTTAATAAGGATATTAAATACCAATTAAAACCTGCCGCGCACCATGAGACCTTGATATAGGCCAACAAAGTGGCCATTAGCTGACCAAGAGGGTGACCTCCCCCACCACTTTGTCGATAATGTGGCAACCGGCCCCCAGGATCGCTACACTAGCGCGCCATTTTGGCTATCGCAGACAAAGTATAAGGATATTGGCATCATGCTGTTTCATGGAGCGCCTGTCAGGCCCTGGCAGATCTGGACTGGCCGTCCACTCTGGCTAAAAACGCTGATCGGCATGTTGCTGGGGGTGGGCCTTGGGCTCGGCTTTGAAGAACAGGCCCTGCTGATCAAACCGATCGGCGTGCTGTTCCTCAATACCATACAGATGCTGATAGTACCCCTGATCTTTTTTTCCGTGATAGCCGGTCTCGGCTCCCTGCTCAAGGGGCAGAGGCTCGATCGGATTAGCCTAAAAGCCATCACGCTCTATCTCTTTTCTACCGCTATCGCCATTTGCATTGGCCTGATAATGGGCTGGTTACTGGAACCTGGCGTGGGCGCCAACATGGGCCCCTATCAGCGCCCAGAGATGATGCAGACCCCCCCCTCCCTGGCCGAGGTGCTCATCCGAGTGGTACCGATCAACCCGTTCCAAGCCATGGTCGAAGGTAAAATTGTACAGGTCGTGGTTTTTGCGATCGCCTTTGCGATCGCCCTCAGAGCCAGTGGCCGCCGTGGTCGCCCCGCCATGCTCTTTTTCACCTCGCTGGCAGAAGGCATGTTCAAGTTGACTCAGATGGTGATGGCACTGGCCCCCTACGGTGTCTGCGCACTGATGGCTGGCATGATCAGCAGGTACGGCATCGAGCTGCTACTGCCCCTGCTCAAGGTGATCGGAGCCGTCTACCTCGGTTGCCTACTTCATGTACTCGGGGTCTACAGCATACTGCTACTCGTGCTCGCTCGGCTCAACCCGCTGCATTACTTCAAAAGCATTGTCGATGCCCAGGCAATCGCCTTCACCAGCAGCTCCAGCAGTAACACCCTACCTATCAGCCTGGCTTGCGCAGAGAAGCGCCTCGGTGTATCACCCGCCATCACCGCTAAAGTATTGCCGATCGGGGTCACCATCAACATGAATGGTACCGCTCTCTATCAAGGGGTGACGGCCCTGTTCGTGGCACAGGCGTTCGGAGTTGATCTGCACATCGTGGATTACCTGATCATCATCAGCATCGCCACCCTGGCAAGCATCGGGACAGCAGGCACCCCCGGCACCGGGCTGATGTTGCTGATCCTGACCCTGACGGCGGTCGGTTTGCCGCTAGAAGGGATCGCCTTGGTTGCCGGTATTGACCGGATCCTCGACATGGCACGCACCACAGTCAATGTGTCGGGGGATATGCTGGTGTCGGTGTTGATCGCCCGTAGTGAACAGGAGTTGGATCTGGCGACATATCACAATGCCAGCGCAGGGGAAGATATCGAATTCCCGCGGAGCTAGCGACGTGCAGCGGGCGCGGGGATCGTGATGACCAATACTCTCTATCGGTAAGCGGCCATCATGGCCTACAACCAAGTGATCTACATCATGGGGATCTTTCTGCTGATCGCCAGCGCCCTGATGCTGCTGCTCGCATCTCCCGCGCCACAGGCGGCAGATGCAGCACCGCTGGAGGCTTAACCAGCACGCGAGGTGCAGATAAAGAAAAACGGGCAAGTGCCCGTTTTTCTTTATCTGCTAACCGCCCCGGCAACCCCCCCCAAGCAGTCACCGTCTTATCCCGCCAGCGAACCCGCAATCAGAAACTGGGCGGCAAAGTAACTGCCCATGATCCAGGCCCTGGCATGAGAAAAAGGGCGACGGAAACGATCGAGGGCCAGCATGCTATCGGAAAAAAGGAACATCAAGGCCCCCACTAGCGCGGTGGCAGCACCAGCAGTCAGCGACGCATGCCAAGCCCCGGCGGCAACCCAAGCCATGGTGAG
>JBOFSK010000270.1:0-4377 GCA_051651505.1 Aeromonas sp. | reverse complement strand
GCCGCACTCGCTGAGGATCCGTGCCAGCACCACTTCCCCCCAATTGCCCTGCTGCTTGCTGTCACCCTTGAGGGCGCGGGTTAGCGCTGCCGCCTCCTCGGTCATGCGGGCATTGAGCTCGGCGAGGCGTTCCAGCTCGAACTTGAGACTGTGGCGCTGGGCCGTCTCCTGGGCGTGGGTCTCCCCCACCTGACGGCGAAAGCCCTCCAGCTGCTCTTTAAGCGGGGTGAGCAGCAGATCCAGGCTGTTCTGGTTCAGTTCGCGAAAGTTACCCGAGTTTTGCTCGAAAATCCGGTTGGCGAGGTTCTCGAACTGCTGGCTGAGGCGCTGTTCTGCCTCCTGTTGCAGTTGCAGCTTTTCGGCGGCAGCCAGCCGCTCGCTGCGCAAGGTCGCCTCGGCATCCTTGAGGCGGGCGGTAAGCTTGATAAACAGCTGTTGCTGCTGCTCAAGTTTCTGCTGCCCATCCATTTTTTCATCCTGCAGCTCGTCGAAGCGAACCTCCAGCGCCTGATAGCGCTCTTGGGTCAGCAACAATGCCTGCGCTTGCGCTGTCACGTTCCGACGCCCGACCAGCCAGCCAATGCCGAGAGTCAGCACAGCCGCAGGCAACAGGCTGGCCAGGAGCCCGACATCGATCATTTGCGGCTCCGCTGATGCAAAAAGTGGACAAGATAACGATTAACTTGCAGCCAAATCACTACATAGACACTGTAAGCAAGCAACACCAGCCACTTGTGCATATTGACGCCGTTATCGAGCTCAGCAAACTCAATACCCCGGATGTGGCAGTAGCCCCACATCAGCAGCGGAAAGACATAGAACAGAGAGGCACGCCACAGAAATAACCACATATGTTTGATTCAACCACGTAAAAAGACCTGCCTAGCTTACACAAGGGCAACAGCCCTTGCGATCCTGACCGCGGTGATTGTCTGGCCTGCTTGCCGAAACTTCGTTAAAATTAACCCCTAATGGGTATTAGGGGGTGTGCATGTCTCACTATTTTCTTCGTTGGCTGACGCAAGGTTGGCAAGCTTCCCGCAAACCAGCCGTGGTTTGCCATGAAGCACGCCCGCCATGGGCCATCGAAGAGTCTCAATACCTCTCCCTTTGCACCCGCTGCGGCGAATGTTTCAACGCCTGCCCCCGCGGCCTGCTCAAACCTGCCGACCCAGAAAAATACCAGGGCACGCTCATTGCTGGCACCCCGGTACTCGATCTCACCTGTGGTCAGTGTAGCTATTGCGGCAGCTGCGCCAGGTCTTGTCCCACCGGCGCCCTCGATCTGCAGCTGGGCCGCCAGGTACAGACAAGGGTCCAGATCGAGGCGAGCTGTCAGGCGCGCCAAGGCTTCTACTGCCTACTTTGTGAAGATGCTTGCCCGCAGCAGGCAATCAAGGCCAGCGCCGATGGGATCAGCGTCAACATGGATGCCTGCAATGGCTGCGGTGCTTGCGGTCTGGCCTGCCTTCATGATGCCATCACCCTGATCCGCCAGCCGGGTAGCCGTTAAAAAACCGGCCGTCACTAACATGCAAAAAGGGACCATCAAGGTCCCTTTCATAGTTTGTTCATGCCCCCACCACCACTCAGGCCATGGTGACGATAGACTCCTGCTCAATGCCCAACAGGTGACAGAGGCGAGTGGGATCGCGCACCACATCCGCTAGCGTGTACTCCCCCAGCACTTCAAGGAAGGCATTCATGGCCCGGCGCAGAATGCCCTGAATACGGCAGCCGCCAGAGAGACGGCAATTCTCACGCTTGCAGTCAACCGGACAGAGCACATGCTCCATGTCGATCACCACGTCACGCAAATTGATCGATACCGCCGAACGGCCGAGGCGAATGCCACCGTGTTTGCCACGAACCGTCTCGATATACCCTTTGATGCCAAGCTGGTGAACAATCTTGACCACATGATTGCGCGAGATGGCAAAGGTGTCGGCCACTTCGGTAATGGTCGACAGACGATCTCCGGGCTGCAGAGCCAGGAATGTCAGGGTACGCAGGGCGTAGTCGGTAAATCGCGTCAGTTGCATGGTCGTACTTGCCTCTTACTACAAGCCAGGAATCAGGACGACAACAATGAGTTAGAGGCCACAGATAACCGGATTGCCAAGCCGAGTCTGTCTCTTAATCTGCATTGTGGAATGGCAAGGTTAAAAGCAGCATTCGTAGCTGTCGATAAAGATGTACATAAATCGACACTTTCTTTGATTGATCGCAAACTTGCACAGCCGCCCTATTTAGACCGACGCGATTGCTTCCCCCGCTCAATGCTGACCCTGCCGCACAGGATGGGAGCCCCCTTGCTTCGAAGGGGGAAAGCGTATGCCAGCAGTGGCCCTTGGCATCTTGCCGGGCATCGCCCGCGCACCTGACAAACAGAATCCAACACCGAAGAGTCAGCCGGTTGTATCAGACAATCGGTGGCGAACGGGATCAATAGGTGGGCAGCACCACCCCTGCCAGCAGCTCGTCGATGCGGGCCTGGCTGGGCTGTTGCATCACACTCTGGATCACCGCTCTGGTGAGGTGGGGCGAGAAGGAGCTGATAAAGTCATACATGTAGTTCTGCAGCAAGATGCTCTTGCTAAAGCAGATCTGGGCTGGGCAGGGCTTGAACAGATGCTCCAGATTGATGGCAACCAGCCCGGGAGTATCTGCGTCATTGGCGACCAGCGACGCTATGATACCAATGCCAAAACCCAGCTCCACATAGCGTTTGATCACCCCGGCATCCATCACCGTCATGTAATAGCTCGGGGTGAGACCCGCTGCCTGGAACACCTCGTCCTGCACCTGACGACCGGTGGCACCGCTCTCGTAACTGAGGATCGGGTAGTCACAGAGCTGCTCCAGTGTCGGCTTTTGCACCTTGGCCAGCGGGTGATCCTGCGGCACCACCAGCGAGAGGGTCCAGAGATAGGCGGGCAGTGCGATCAGCTCCTTATCAAAGCCGATCTCGTGAGCCACGATGGAAAAATCCGAGTACCCCTTGCTGATCTGCTCCTTGCTCGCCGACATCACCGGATGAAGGTGAAACGAGATCTTGGGGTACTTCTTGGTGAAATAGGTAACCGATTTGGGCAGCAGGTAGCGGGCGATGGTGTGGGTGGTGTGAATATTGAGGGTGCCCACGGTTGGGTCCAGATACTCGCGGGAGATCGCCTTGATCTTGCTCTCGATGTTAAGCATCGCCTCGGCACACCTGATGATCTCCTCACCCACCGGCGTAATGCGGTGCAGGTGCTTGCCACGGCGCTCGAAAATTCGCACCCCCAGCTCCCCCTCCAGCAGGCCGATCTGTTTGCTGACCCCGGGCTGGCTGGTATAGAGCGCATCAGATGCCACCGATACATTGAGGTTGTGATCCCGAATCGCGATCAAATACTTTAATTGCTGTAGTTTCACGGCGTCACTCTCTGTGCTCAGGCGGGTTGGCTCAGACTGGTGCGACGATCAAGCCAGACAAACTGGCCGCCAACAACGGCGGCCAGTTTATCGCCCGATCCGACATCGCAGCGCTTGGTCCTTCATTTTGCTACAGAATCTAGCACTCCAAGAGTGGGCTGACAAACAACAAGCCCGTCACGCCGCGCCCGCTTGCACCGCCAAAATCCCCAGAAACTGCAGCAACCACTGCAGCATGGTGGCGGAATCCACCTCTCCCTCCAGCGAAGAGAGGCTGCTCTGGTAGCGATCGTCGGGCAACAGGCCACGGCGCCGCTCGATCAGAGTCCGGTTGTACTCTACCGAGAACTCCGGATGGCCCTGAATGGCGACAATGTGATCCCCCTGCAAAAACATGAAGTTGGGGCAAAAATCATTGCCCGCCAATCGGGTTGCCCCCGGTGGCAACAAAGCGACCTGATCCTGATGGCTGGCCAAAATACGGATTTGATGGCGCGCCGGCGCCATCCAGGAGGCATCTTCCAGCATGGGATGAATCGCCACCCCCAGCCCCCACCCCTTGGTAGACTTCACCACCTCCCCCCCCAGTGCCTGGGCGATCACCTGATGGCCAAAGCAGATCCCGGCCAGCTTGACGCCAGCATCGTGTGCTTGGCGGATCCAGGCCCGCAGCGCCTGAATCCAGGGGATATCACTATAGGCATCGTGCCGTGAGCCGGTGATGAGCCAGGCATCGCACTCGTGCAGATCCTCCGGCAGCTCCCCATCGAGCGCCGACCAGACCCGAAACTCCAGTTCGGGGGCCAGGGCGGCAAACCCCTTGATAAACATCTCGGAGTAAACGGGGCCAAAACGATCCGCCAGATCGGGATCGAGCCGGTCACAATCGAGAATTCCCAATCGCATCTGTTGTTCCTTTACAGAGTTCGCCCCCGCCAATCAACGACCGGCGGGGGCAAG
>JBOFSK010000269.1:0-14250 GCA_051651505.1 Aeromonas sp. | reverse complement strand
TGGTGATACCACGCTCACGCTCTTCCGGTGCCTTGTCGATCTGGTCGAAGGCAAACGCTTTACCACCGAAGTGCTTGGCCAGCACGTTGGTGATAGCTGCAGTCAGGGTGGTTTTACCGTGGTCAACGTGGCCGATGGTGCCGACGTTTACGTGCGGTTTATTACGCTCAAATTTTTCTTTAGACACGACGTAGTCCTTCTAGGTTAAACCCGCCTACCGTCGTAAGCGGGGAATCATTAATTACTTGGATTTGCGCTCTTCGATTACTGCTTGAGCCACGTTATTCGGGGCATCAGAGTACTTAGCAAATTCCATAGCATAGGAAGCGCGACCTTGGGTAGCAGAACGCAGGGCTGTTGCATAACCGAACATTTCGGCCAACGGCACCAGAGCACGTACGATCTTACCGGACGGGCCATCTTCCATACCTTCGATCAGGCCACGACGACGGTTCAAGTCACCGATAACGTCGCCCATGTAATCTTCCGGCGTCTCAACTTCAACCTGCATAACAGGCTCAAGCAGCACTGGCTTAGCTTTCATGTAGCCAGCTTTAAATGCCAGAGAAGCAGCGATCTTAAACGCCAGCTCGGAAGAGTCGACATCGTGGTAAGAACCGTAATGCAGACGGATACCGACATCCATAACCGGGTAACCAGCCAGCGGACCAGATTTGAGCTGCTCACGCAGACCCTTATCAACGCCTGGGATGTATTCACCAGGAATCACGCCGCCTTTGATATCGTTAACGAATTCGTAGGCTTTGCCAGCTTCCAGTGGGTACATGTCGATAACAACATGACCGTACTGACCGCGACCACCAGACTGCTTAGCGTGCTTACCTTCGATATCCTTAACGGTATCACGAATGGTTTCGCGGTAGGCAACCTGAGGCTTACCTACGTTCGCTTCTACTTTGAACTCGCGACGCATACGGTCAACGATGATGTCCAAGTGCAGCTCGCCCATACCGGCGATGATGGTTTGGCCAGACTCTTCGTCAGTCCATACGCGGAAAGATGGATCTTCCTGCGCCAGACGGCCGAGTGCCAGACCCATCTTCTCTTGGTCAGCCTTGGTTTTCGGCTCAACCGCGATAGAAATTACCGGCTCAGGGAATTCCATACGCTCGAGGATGATAGGTGAAGTCGGGTCACACAGGGTGTCACCAGTGGTCACATCTTTCAGGCCGATAGCGGCCGCGATGTCACCCGCGCGAACTTCTTTGATCTCTTCACGCTTGTTGGCGTGCATCTGAACGATACGGCCAAAACGCTCGCGCTTGTCCTTAACGGAGTTCAGCACGGTGTCACCGGAGTTAACAACGCCAGAGTACACACGGAAGAAGGTCAGGTTACCAACGAATGGGTCGGTTGCGATCTTGAATGCCAGCGCAGAGAATGGCTCTTCGTCGGAAGCATGACGCTCATCTTTGGTCTCGCCGTCCATTTTCAGGCCGTCGATCGCAGCTACGTCAGTTGGTGCCGGCAGATAGTCAACCACGGCATCCAGCATAGCCTGTACGCCTTTGTTCTTAAATGCAGAACCACAGGTAACCAGGATGATCTCGTTGTTCAGAACACGCTGACGAAGAGCTTTCTTGATCTCTTCTTCAGTCAGGTCTTCACCACCGAGGTATTTTTCCATCAGCTCTTCAGACGCTTCGGCAGCGGCTTCAACCAGAGTCATGCGCATTTCTTGCGCTTGCTCGAGCAGCTCAGCCGGGATCTCTTCGTAATCGAAGGATACGCCTTGATCAGCTTCGCTCCAGTTGATGGCTTTCATCTTGACCAGATCGATAACACCTTTGAAGTTCTCTTCTGAACCGATGTTCAGTTGCAGTGGAACCGGGTTACCTTTCAGGCGGGTCTTGATGTGCTCAACGCAACGCAGGTAGTTAGCACCAGTACGGTCCATCTTGTTGACGAACGCAATACGGGGAACTTTGTATTTGTTAGCCTGACGCCATACGGTCTCAGACTGTGGCTGTACGCCACCTACGGCACAGTAAACCATCACGGCACCGTCCAGAACACGCATTGAACGCTCTACTTCGATAGTAAAGTCAACGTGGCCTGGGGTATCGATGATGTTGATGCGGTGCGGTTGATACTGCTTACCCATGCCGGACCAGAATGCAGTAGTCGCAGCGGAGGTGATGGTAATACCGCGCTCTTGTTCCTGTTCCATCCAGTCCATGGTGGCAGCGCCATCGTGAACTTCACCGATCTTGTGGCTTACACCGGTGTAAAACAGTACGCGTTCGGTAGTAGTAGTCTTACCGGCGTCAATGTGAGCGGAGATACCGATGTTACGATAACGCTCAATGGGGGTTGTACGAGCCATTGTCATCCTCTTACTAAGGCGCTTGTCCCTAGATAATTAAAGGTGCGCAGAGTCATCAGACCCTGCGCAAGCGGATTACCAGCGGAAGTGAGCGAAGGCTTTGTTCGCTTCAGCCATACGGTGAACGTCTTCACGTTTCTTGACAGACGAACCCTTATTGTCAGCGGCATCCAGCAGCTCGCCAGCCAGACGCTGAGCCATTGATTTTTCACCACGTTTACGAGCGGCATCAACCAACCAGCGCATTGCCAGAGCATTGCGACGTACCGGGCGAACTTCTACCGGTACCTGATAGGTTGCACCACCGACGCGACGAGATTTAACCTCGACCGCCGGACGAATGTTATCCAGGGCTTCTTCGAATACGGCCAGGTGATCTTTGCCGCTCTTGGTGGCAATGATATCCAGCGCACCGTATACGATGGCTTCGGAAACAGATTTCTTACCGTCAACCATTACTACGTTGACAAATTTAGCCAGCAGCTCTGATCCGAACTTAGGATCTGGCAGGATTTTACGCTGACCAACAACACGACGTCTTGGCATTTCAAATTCTCCGTAACTTCAGGGATTACCCAAAACTAGAAAGCTATCTAACTAGAAACGAATTAACGTTTGGCCTTACTTAACGGAGAACCATTAAGCTTTAGGACGCTTCACGCCATACTTGGAGCGAGCCTGCTTACGGTCTTTAACACCGGCACAGTCCAACGCACCACGAACGGTGTGATAACGAACACCTGGCAAGTCTTTTACACGACCGCCACGGATCAGAACAACTGAGTGCTCTTGCAGGTTGTGACCTTCACCACCGATGTAGGAGGTGACTTCGAAGCCGTTGGTCAGACGTACACGGCACACTTTACGCAGTGCAGAGTTAGGCTTCTTTGGGGTGGTGGTGTAAACACGGGTGCATACGCCACGCTTCTGAGGGCACGCTTCCAGCGCTGGCACGTTGCTTTTAACAACGAGCTTGACGCGTGGCTTGCGAACCAACTGGTTAATAGTTGCCATCAAAAGGCTCCTGATAATGACTTCATAAACGTGTGGAAAATCCTCCCCGCAGATACGGGGACGCGAAATTTTATGCCCTGTTGTCTGGGGAGTCAAGATTTATACAATTCGCGTCACAAAAGGACAATTTGGATCCATTGATAAAAGGCTTAAGATGTTGAATTATATTGAAAATATCATTTTCAGCCAGGCCAGGTACGCGGTGAGCCATTTTCCGCTATCAGCGCCACCAAGCCCGCCATATCCACCACAGTGCCCACGCGCGACGATAAACCACGGGCTTGCAGGTCCTCTGCCATCACATAAAGTTGAATTGCTGCCAAGCGCTCAGACCAGCTAGGGGCCGCAGCCGCAATCACTGCGTCTTGCATCAGCACGACGTGATCTTCCGGCTGAAGGTATGCTAACGCCTCTGCCAGGGCCTGGCTCTGAAAGGGGGAGTTCAATATCAGATGCAACATGAAGACCTCAAAAGCTGATGTGAATCGAGCATTGTGCCCAGCGCCGAGCCAGTTCATCACGGGATAGACTTTCAACGGAGATCAGCAAATCATCCACGGTCACGCCACGCTCTGCCAGCGAGTCCGCACAAACATAGACCTCTTCGATATCGTAGAGTTCCAGCATCTTGAAAGTGGGTGCATAGTGGCGCTGTAAAATGGCGGCCGGTTGCTGGCCCTTGAGCAGTTGCAGCACGCCATCCCCAATCAGGAATAACGCTAGCGAGTCGGTCATAGCGGAGACAGCTAACAGGGCGTCGAGCCCTTCCCGGCCAGCCGCATGGCCATGGGGACCTTGACTGCAAATGAAGGCAATTTTCTTGCTCATGGTTTTGTGACTCATGGCTGCTCCCTAGAACTGCACCAGCCGATCGGCTGTGAGTGCAGCCTCAGCCAACTGACCTAGGCCGCTCAGACAAAATGGCGCTTGCAGATTGAAGTGCGCCTGCCCTGCCCCCTTGGCCTCCTGCTCATCGAGCACCCCACGGCGCATAGCAGCAGCAACGCAGACATCGATGTGTATCCCCTGCTCTTGTGCCAACTCTCGCCACAGACGCACCAGGTCGGTCTCATCGGACGCGGGCTGATGCAAGCCGTTACCGTTATGGACACCCTCCTGATAGAAGAACAGATGAGAAAGGCGATGCCCCTCGGCCAACAGGCTACGGGCAAAACGATAGGCGGTACTGGCCGACTGGGTACCATAGGCGGGCCCCGTGACCAGGATAGCAAAACTCAGACTCATAACAGAACTCCTGTGCTGTTCCCGCTTCATTTTACGCCAAAAACAAAAAAGCCCCTGCCAGGAGGGGCTTGAATCATTCTGTTAATCAAAGATGGGCGATGGCCTCGACCTCGACCAGCACATCTTTCGGCAGGCGGGCTACCTCAACGCAGGAGCGGGCAGGTGCCGCATCGCCAAAGTAACGGGCATAGACCTGATTGAAGGCCACGAAGTTGTTCATGTCGCTCAGGAAGCAGGTGGTTTTGACCACCTTGCTGGCATCGGCACCGGCAGCGTGCAACACGGCAACCAGATTCTTCATTACCTGTTCAGCTTGCTCTGCGATACCGCCAGCCACGATCTCCATGGTGGCAGGATCGAGCGGGATCTGCCCGGAGGTGAAGATCATCTCGCCAACCTTGGTCGCCTGAACATAGGGGCCAATCGCAGCAGGCGCCTTGTCAGTTGCAATTACTTCTTTAGCCATTCATCTATCCCCTTCTGGAATAAGTTACTCGTTCTCGTCTTCACCCTGCTTGCGCTGCCGGATGTAAAGATAAACGGTATGTTTTGAAATATTGAGCTTATCGGCCACCAGATTGATCGAGTCCTTGATGTCGAAAATTCCCTTCTCAAACAGCTGGGTTACGATGAAACGGTTCTTGGCATTGTTGGCGACAGCAGGATCGCGATTGATCTCGTCGATGGTATTGTCCACCGTCTGAGCAACCAGCTCTTCTACGCTATTGGCAAAGGTCTCTGGCGACTGGCGAGCCACCTGCTGGGGCGTCGGAAAAAATTCGGCCACAAACTCATGAAAAGGCGCATTGATATGCAGGTTGATGCAGATCAGACCCACCGCCTGTCGCTCGCTGTTACGGATCGCGATAGTGCTCGATTTCATCAGGGCACCGGTGCGGGTACGAGCAAAATAACTCTGAGTGTAATCTTGCCCTGTGCTCTCGATGTCCTTGAGCATGCGCAAGGCGAGATCGGTGATGGGCGCCCCCAAGGTACGTCCGGTATTAAATCCGTTAGCGATCTTGATCACCGACTCATGCAGATTTTCCAGGGAGTGGAGGACCACTTCACAATGCTTGCCGAACAACTCGGCCAAGCCATCGATGAGCCCATCGTATGAGCGCAACAATTCCCTGTCTTCATCTGTAAAAGTACGGCTGATCAGCTGCTCTTCGGGAAACATCGTTTCCGCGATACTGACAGTCATGTTCTACCCCTGTAATAACCATTCAACTTTTCCGAGTTTTAAATTGCAGGGCAGTAAAGTCAACTTTTTTTGATTTTTTACTCTACAACATTGCTCTGGATCATTCTGTACATCGGTCGCCACCCAGACTGCCAAAGGGCTGGCCAAAAAAAAGGGCTCCCTAAAGGAGCCCTTTTTACGCACAGTTGACGAGTTACTCTTCGCCGAAGTTACCGGCAGCATTGAGCAGATCCGCGAGGTTCTGCTGCGCTTCATCGGCAGTCACCTGCGGGGTACCAACAGCACGCGCGGCGGCGGCACGCTGATTGATCCGGCTATGGTGGTAGGCAAAGCCAGTACCAGCCGGGATCAAACGACCCACAATGACGTTCTCTTTCAGGCCACGCAGCTCATCACGCTTGCCACCAACAGCAGCTTCGGTCAGAACCCGAGTGGTTTCCTGGAAGGAAGCCGCAGAGATGAAGGACTCAGTGCTCAGAGATGCCTTGGTAATACCCATCAAAATATGACGGAAGGTAGCAGGGGCCTTGCCCTCGGCAACCAGCTTACGGTTGGCAATCTTCACACGAGCCACTTCAACCTGCTCACCTTCGATCAGGTCGGTATCGCCAGCGCTCAAGATTTCGCACTTACGCAGCATCTGACGAACGATGACTTCGATGTGCTTGTCGTTGATCTTAACGCCTTGCAGACGGTAAACGTCCTGCACTTCGTTGGCGATGTAGTTGGCGACCGGGCTGATACCGCGCAGACGCAGGATATCGTGAGCAGACTCAGGACCGTCCGCCAGCACTTCACCCTTCTCAACTTTTTCACCTTCGAACACGTTCAGGTTACGCCACTTCGGAATCATCTCCTCGTAGACGTTACCACCATCAGTCGGGGTGATGACCAGACGACGCTTGCCCTTGGTCTCTTTACCGAACGAAATGGTACCGGAAACCTCAGCCAGAATAGCCGGTTCCTTCGGTTGGCGTGCTTCAAACAGATCCGCAACGCGCGGCAGACCACCGGTGATGTCCTTGGTACCACTGGATTCTTGCGGGATACGCGCTACCGCGTCACCCACACCCACGTCAGCACCATCTTCCAGGTTGACGATCGCCTTACCCGGCAAGAAGTACTGGGCGGCAACATCAGTGCCCGGGATCATCACGTCTTTGCCGTGCAGGTCGACCAGTTTAACGGTCGGACGCATCTCTTTACCGGCACTCGGACGCTCGTTGACATCCAGTACGACGATAGAAGAGAGACCGGTCAGCTCGTCGGTCTGACGAGTGATGGTCACGCCATCGATCATGTGTTCGAACTGCAGACGACCTGCCACTTCGGTGATGATCGGGTGGGTGTGCGGGTCCCAGTTAGCAACGGTTTCGCCAGCCGTGACAGCCTGATTGTCCTTCACTTCCAGCACGGAACCGTAAGGCAGCTTGTGGCTTTCCTTGGTACGGCCCATGTCATCCATGATGGTCAGTTCGGTAGAACGGGAGGTGATAACCAGCTTGCTATCGCTGTTGAGAACGAATTTCGCGTTCTGCAACTTGATAGTACCGGTGTTCTTAACCTGAATGCTGTTTTCAGCTGCAGCTCGCGATGCGGCACCACCGATGTGGAAGGTACGCATGGTCAGCTGGGTACCTGGCTCACCGATGGACTGAGCAGCGATAACGCCGACAGCTTCACCTTTGTTAACCAAGTGACCACGGGCCAAATCACGGCCGTAGCAGCTTGCACAGTTACCGAAGTCAGTTTCACAGGTGATAGCAGAACGTACCTTCACACGGTCAACAGAGTTCTGTTCCAGCAGATCACACAACTGCTCATCAAGCAGGGTGTTACGTGCTACCAGCACTTCATCTTCAGTACCTGGCTTGATCACATCTTCTGCAACCACACGACCCAGCACACGCTCACGCAGCGGCTCGACGACATCGCCACCTTCGATCAGCGGAGTCATCCACAGACCTTCGGTTGTGCCGCAATCGTCTTCAGTGATCACCATGTCCTGTGCCACGTCAACCAGACGACGAGTCAAGTAACCGGAGTTCGCAGTCTTCAATGCGGTATCCGCCAGACCCTTACGAGCACCGTGAGTGGAGATAAAGTACTGCAGTACGTTCAGACCTTCGCGGAAGTTCGCGACGATCGGCGTCTCGATGATGGAGCCATCCGGCTTGGCCATCAGGCCACGCATACCGGCCAGCTGACGGATCTGGGCGGCGGAACCACGCGCACCAGAGTCGGCCATCATAAAGATGCTGTTGAACGATGCCTGCTCTTCTTCTTCACCCAGCGAGTTAACATCACGCTCTTTGGACAAGTTCTCCATCATGGCCTTGGAAACACGCTCGTTGGCGCTGGCCCAGATATCGATAACCTTGTTATAGCGTTCGCCAGCGGTCACCAGACCAGACAGGAACTGGTCCTGGATCTCGGCAACTTCAGCTTCAGCAGCTGCGATGATGTCTTTCTTGGCATCCGGGATGACCATGTCATCGATACCAACAGACGCACCAGACAGCGCGGCATAATGGAAACCGGTATACATCAGCTGGTCAGCGAAGATAACGGTGTCCTTCAGCCCCTGCTTGCGATAGCAGGTGTTCAGCAGACGGGAGATGAGCTTTTTGCCCAGCGCCTTGTTGGATACAGATTTGATCCAGTTCTGCGGATTGGCATCCAGATCAGCTTGCTCAGCAGCAGTCAGCACCTTCGGCTCGTCGATCAGCGCATATTCCATGCCTTTTGGCAGGATCAGGCTCAGGATCGCACGACCAACGGTGGTGTTCTTCATCTCGGTGTGCTCGACCAGCGAATCATCTTCCTGACGGAGATATTCGGTGATACGCACTTTGACACGAGCATGCAGATCGGCCAGACCGGCGCGATATACTTTCTCAGCTTCTTTCGGGCCGGCCAGCACCATACCTTCGCCCTTGGCGTTGATACGGGCACGGGTCATGTAGTACAGACCCAAGACTACGTCCTGAGAAGGAACGATGATCGGCTCACCGGAGGCAGGCGACAGGATGTTGTTGGTAGACATCATCAGCGCACGCGCTTCGAGCTGAGCTTCGATCGTCAGCGGTACGTGGACCGCCATCTGGTCACCATCGAAGTCCGCGTTATAGGCGGCACAAACCAGCGGGTGCAGCTGGATCGCTTTACCTTCGATCAGGGTCGGTTCGAATGCCTGGATACCCAGACGGTGCAGAGTCGGTGCACGGTTCAGCAGAACCGGGTGCTCGCGGATCACTTCGTCCAGGATATCCCAAACGACAGCTTCTTCGCGCTCCACCATCTTCTTGGCAGCCTTGATCGTGGTCGCCAGACCGCGAGTTTCCAGCTTGCCATAAATGAACGGCTTGAACAGTTCCAGCGCCATCTTCTTCGGCAGACCGCACTGATGCAGACGCAGAGTCGGACCTACGGTGATAACGGAACGACCAGAGTAGTCGACGCGCTTACCCAGCAGGTTTTGACGGAAACGACCTTGCTTACCCTTGATCATATCGGCCAAGGATTTCAGCGGACGCTTGTTGGAACCGGTGATGGCACGACCACGACGGCCGTTATCCAGCAGCGCATCGACGGACTCTTGCAGCATACGCTTTTCGTTGCGCACGATGATGTCCGGAGCAGCCAGGTCCAGCAGACGCTTCAAGCGGTTGTTACGGTTGATCACGCGACGGTACAGATCGTTCAGATCGGAAGTCGCGAAACGGCCGCCGTCCAGCGGTACCAGCGGACGCAGGTCCGGCGGCAGCACAGGCAGCACTGTCATGATCATCCACTCCGGCTTGTTGCCGGACTGCAGGAATGCTTCCATCAACTTCAGACGCTTGGTGGTCTTCTTGCGCTTGGTCTCGGAGTTGGTCTGATCCAGCTCCTCACGCATGGTTTTGACTTCACCTTCCAGATCGATGGCGCGCAGCAATGCCAGGATTGCTTCGGCACCCATCTTGGCGTCAAATTCGTCGCCCCACTCTTCCAGCGCATCCAGGTACTGCTCTTCAGAGAGCATCTGGCTGCGTTCGAGGTTGGTCATGCCCGGCTCGATTACGACGAAAGATTCGAAGTAGAGCACGCGTTCGATGTCGCGCAGGGTCATGTCCAGCAGCAGGCCGATACGAGACGGCAGTGACTTCAGGAACCAAATGTGGGCAGTCGGGCTGGCCAGCTCAATGTGGCCCATACGCTCGCGACGGACCTTGGTCTGGGTCACTTCAACGCCGCACTTCTCACAGATCACACCACGGTGTTTCAGGCGCTTGTACTTGCCGCACAGACACTCGTAGTCCTTCACCGGTCCGAAGATACGGGCACAGAACAGACCATCACGTTCCGGCTTAAAAGTCCGGTAGTTGATGGTCTCAGGCTTTTTGACCTCACCGAATGACCAGGAGCGGATCATGTCAGGAGAGGCCAGACCGATCTTGATACTGTCAAACTCTTCGGTCTTGGTCTGAGCCTTTAAAAACTTGAGTAAGTCTTTCACGTGTTTCCCCTGTCAGGAGTCTAACCTCGGCGCCCCTACTGCCAAAGCAGCGGGGCGCCCACGTCAATTCTCGAACAATAAGAGCGAGCTCTTACTCTTCGTCCAGCTCGATGTTGATACCCAGAGAGCGGATTTCCTTCAACAATACGTTGAAAGATTCGGGCATGCCCGGCTCCATACGGTGGTCGCCATCCACGATGTTTTTATACATCTTGGTACGGCCATTCACATCGTCAGACTTAACGGTCAGCATTTCCTGCAGGGTATATGCCGCACCGTAAGCTTCCAGGGCCCACACTTCCATCTCACCGAAACGCTGACCACCGAACTGCGCCTTACCACCCAGCGGCTGCTGAGTAACGAGGCTGTAAGAGCCGGTAGAACGCGCGTGCATCTTGTCATCGACCAAGTGGTTCAGCTTAAGCATGTACATGTAACCAACGGTTACTTTACGCTCAAAGCGGTTACCTGTGCGGCCATCAAACAGGTCAATCTGACCGGATTCCGGCAGATCAGCCAGCTTCAGCAGGGCTTTGATTTCGCGCTCTTTGGCACCATCAAACACCGGGGTTGCCACTGGCAGACCCTTGCGCAGGTTACCAACCAATACGCGAACGTCGTGGTCAGATAGCTCGGCGATGTCAACTTGCTTGGTGTCCTTATCGCCCAGGTCATAGACCTGCTGCAGGAAATTGCGCATCTCGTGCAGCTCGCGCTGCTCTTTAACCATGCGATCAATCTTCTCACCGATACCCTTGGCCGCAAGACCCAGGTGCACTTCGAGGATCTGACCGATGTTCATACGGGATGGTACACCCAGCGGGTTCAGTACGATGTCGACCGGACGGCCAAACTCGTCATGGGGCATATCCTCGACCGGACAGATCTTGGAGATAACACCCTTGTTACCGTGACGGCCTGCCATCTTGTCACCCGGTTGGATGCGACGCTTGACTGCCAGATAAACCTTGACGATTTTCAGTACGCCCGGCGCCAGATCATCACCCTGGATAATCTTACGACGCTTGTTCTCGAACTTTTTGTCAAAATCAGCTTTCAGCTCAATGTGCTGTTCGGCGATCTGCTCGAGTTCAGTCTGCTTACCTTCATCTTCGATGGCCAGTTCAAACCACTTGGAACGCTCGAGCTTATTCAGGCGATCTTCGCTGTAACCGGCGGCCAGCAGCAGGTTGCGGGAGCGGCCAAAAATGCCGTCTTCCAGGATCTTGAACTCTTCAGTCAAGTCCTTCTTCGCTTCCTTCAACTGCATCTCTTCGACTTCTTTGGCACGCTTGTCTTTTTCTACGCCATCGCGAGTAAAGACTTGCACGTCAACCACGGTACCGTACACACCGTTCGGCACACGCAGGGAGGAGTCCTTCACATCGGAAGCCTTCTCACCAAAGATGGCGCGCAGCAGCTTCTCTTCTGGTGTCAGCTGGGTTTCACCTTTTGGTGTTACCTTACCAACCAGAATGTCGCCGCCCTTCACTTCGGCACCCACGTAGACGATACCGGACTCGTCCAGCTTGGACAGTGCGGCTTCACCCACGTTCGGGATGTCGGCAGTGATCTCCTCCGGACCCAGCTTGGTGTCACGGGAGATACAGGCCAGTTCCTGGATATGGATGGTGGTCAGGCGATCTTCCTGAACCACACGCTCATTCACCAGGATCGAGTCTTCGAAGTTGTAACCGTTCCACGGCATGAACGCGACGCGCATGTTCTGGCCCAGCGCCAGCTCACCCAAGTCGGTAGACGGGCCATCGGCCAGCACGTCACCAGCCATCACTGGCTCACCCAACATCACGCAAGGACGCTGGTTGATACAGGTGTTCTGGTTAGAACGGGTATATTTGGTCAGGTTATAGATATCGATACCGGCTTCGCCAGGCATCAACTCATCTTCATTGACCTTCAGGACGATACGGGAGGCATCGACATAGTCGATTACGCCGCCACGCTTGGCGACTACGGTTACCCCGGAGTCAACCGCCACAGCGCGTTCCATACCAGTACCTACCAGCGGCTTATCAGCACGCAGAGTCGGTACAGCCTGACGTTGCATGTTTGAACCCATCAATGCGCGGTTGGCGTCATCGTGTTCCAGGAATGGGATCAGGGCCGCTGCCACAGAGACAATCTGTTGCGGGCTCACGTCCATATACTGGATCTGGTCGGCATTCATAAAGGTGGATTCACCTTTGTGACGGCACGGGATCAATTCGTCTTTCAGACGGCCATCTTCGGTGGTCGCGGCGTTAGCCTGAGCGATCACGTACTTGCCTTCTTCGATAGCAGACAGATAGTCCACTTCGTCGGTGATCACACCGTCAATGACTTTACGGTACGGCGTCTCGAGGAAACCATACTCGTTGGTACGAGAGTACACAGACAGCGAGTTGATCAGACCGATGTTCGGACCTTCAGGAGTCTCAATAGGGCACAGACGACCGTAGTGGGTCGGGTGTACGTCTCGGACTTCAAAGCCGGCACGCTCACGAGTCAAACCGCCCGGGCCCAGCGCAGAAATACGACGCTTGTGGGTCACTTCGGAGAGCGGGTTGTTCTGGTCCATAAACTGGGACAGCTGGCTGGAACCAAAGAACTCTTTGACTGCGGCGGAGATCGGCTTGGCGTTGATCAGATCCTGTGGCATCAGGGTATCAAGATCGCCCAAGGAGAGACGCTCCTTGACCGCACGCTCGACACGCACCAAACCAACACGGAACTGGTTTTCAGCCATTTCACCGACCGAACGGATACGACGGTTACCCAAGTGGTCGATATCGTCCACTTCATCGTTACCGTTACGGATGTCGATCAGGCGCTTCATGACTTCGACGATGTCGTCTTTGGTCAGCACACCAACGCCGGTCTCGACTTCGCGACCCAGACGGCGGTTGAACTTCATCCGACCTACGGTAGACAGGTCGTAACGCTCTGGAGAGAAGAACAGGTTTTCGAACAACTGTTCTGCTGCTTCGCGCGTCGGCGGCTCACCTGGACGCATCATGCGATAGATTTCGACCAACGCTTCCAAACGGTTGGAGCTGGAGTCGACACGCAGGGTCTCGGAGATATAAGCACCGTGATCCAGTTCGTTAGTGAACAGAACCTCGAAGTGCTTGAAGCCAGCCTGGGACAGGTTAGCAATCGCTTCCAGACTCAGCGCCTGGTTAGCAGTTGCCACCATCTCGCCAGTTTGTGGATGTGCGTAGTCCTTGGCTGCAACCTTGCCAACAACATACTCAACCGGAACCTCAATTTGGGTAACGGCGTCTTTTTCCAACTGACGGATGTGACGCGCAGTAACACGACGACCAGTCTCAACCACCACGGCGCCATTGGCCACGATGTCAAAGGTCGCAGTTTCACCACGCAGGCGCTCTGGCACCAGATCCATCATTAACTTGCCATCTTTGACCTCGAAACCGATGGTTTCGAAGAAGGTGGCCAGGATCTGTTCAGAACTGAATTCCAGAGCACGCAGAATAATGGATGCTGGCAATTTACGACGACGGTCGATACGGACAAACAGGTTGTCTTTTGCATCAAACTCGAAGTCTAACCAGGAACCACGGTAGGGGATAACGCGGGCGTTATACAATACCTTACCGGATGAATGAGTTTTGCCTTTATCGTGGTCAAAGAAGACGCCCGGGCTGCGATGCAGCTGAGAGACGATTACCCGCTCGGTACCATTGATAACAAAGGTGCCGTTCTCGGTCATGAGCGGAATTTCGCCCATGTATACTTCTTGTTCCTTGATGTCTTTGACGGTGCCGGCAGCTGCTTCACGGTCGTATAGAACCATACGAAGCTTGACACGCAGCGGCGCGGAGTAGGTCACTCCACGGATCTGGCATTCTTTTACGTCAAATACCGGCTCACCCAGGCGATAGCTGACATATTGAAGTTCAGCACTACCGGAGTAAC
>JBOFSK010000268.1:0-2208 GCA_051651505.1 Aeromonas sp. | reverse complement strand
TGGCAGCCTTCTTGCGCTTATTCCTGCCCGTCATGGTCGGCAGGGGTATCCGGCGTGTTGTCATCCGGATGAGCTGGCGGCCAGCCCCCCATGCTCTTCCAGCGGTTGACGATATGACAGAACAGGTCTGTGGTGCGTTCTGTGTCATAAAGGGCCGAGTGAGCCTCGTTATTATCAAACGGGATCCGAGCGCTCTGGCATGCCTTGGCCAGTACGGTCTGACCCAGCGCCAGCCCGGAGAGAGCCGCCGTGTCAAAGGTGGCAAAGGGGTGAAACGGATTACGCTTGAGCCCGGCCCGCTCGGCGGCGGCCATCACAAAGCCGTGATCGAAGGTGGCATTGTGGGCCACTATGATGGCGCGGCCGCAATCTTGCTCTTTCATTCCCTTGCGGATCCCTTTGAAAATCTCGCTCAGCGCCTCTTTTTCACTGACTGCCCCGCGCAGTGGGTTGTAGGGGTCGATGCCGGTAAACTCGAGCGCGGCCTTTTCCAGGTTGGCGCCTTCAAAGGGCTCGACATGAAAGTGAAAGATTTGATCGGGTACAAGCCAGCCTTCTCCATCCATTTTCAGGGTATAAGCGGCAATTTCGAGCAGGGCATCGGTCTTGGCGTTGAACCCGGCAGTTTCAACATCGATGACGACGGGATAAAAACCACGGAAACGGCCCTTAAGGGTATGAACTGCGTCGGTCATGGGATCTCGGTCGGGGTAAAATGAGGCGGCATTATGGCAAAAAAGCACGGGCTTGTCCTCTCATCCCATGTAGCAAGGGGATGCATTGTCTCTGATGGCGGATAGCCACAACCGGTGTTGGTCGCCGAGAGGGGCCTTGTGCCAGAGTAACAGGTGCGATGAGCGCCCCTCTTCCCGCTAGATCCAGACAGCAGCACCTGATCTTCAGGTGCTCGGCTCTGCAGTTGTTTCCGATGACGAGGGTGTCAAAAGCTGAAATATAGGGCGGCTTTACGTTAGAATGGCGGCCCCGTGGCGGTTGTGATCAAAGAGAGCCCGATGAAGATTGTTGTTGATGAAAATATGCCCCATGCTATGGCGCTGTTTGCTGAATTTGGTGAGGTCGTTGCCCTGCCCGGGCGCCAGATACAGGCCAGTGATCTGCAAGATGCCAATGTGTTGCTGGTGCGTTCGGTCACCCGGGTCAACGCTAAGCTGCTGGCGACCAGCCCAACACTCGGATTTGTCGGCACCGCCACCATAGGTACCGATCATGTGGACAAAGCCCTGTTGGCGCGTCGCAATATCCCTTTCATGAGTGCCCCTGGTTGCAACAAGTATTCGGTCGGTGACTATGTGATCTCGGCCCTGTTTGTACTGGCCGAGCGTTATGAGCTTGACCTCTCGGCCATGACCCTGGCGGTGATTGGGGCAGGTAATACCGGCCAGTGTGTGGCGACCAAGGCCGAAGCACTCGGCATGCAGGTGCTGCGTTGCGATCCGCCCAAGGCGAGGGATAATCCTGCCGGCGGTTTTGTCGATTACCATACTGCACTTAAGGCCGATATCGTCAGCTTCCACGTGCCGATCACTCGTGAGGGTGTAGATGCCACTTTTCACCTGCTCGATGAGCAAGCGATCGCCGCCCGTCCGGCAGGACAAATCCTGATCAATGCTTCGCGGGGGGAGGTGTGGGACAACCGGGCGCTGTTAGCGCGTCAGTTAACTGATCAGCCATTGCGTCTGGTGATGGATGTGTGGGAGAACGAGCCCGAGCCACTGGCAGAGTTGGTACCCCATACCGAGCTGGCCACACCCCATATCGCCGGTTACAGCCTGGAGGGGAAGGCGCGTGGTACCTGGATGCTCTATGAGGCGCTCTGCCAGCAACTGGGACGCCAGCCGCGTCATCATTTGCACGCCCTGCTGCCTGCACCTGATATTGCGGCCGTGGTGCCGGGTCGGATGCCAGATCAGGCGTTGATCAAGCAGTTGGTGCATCTGGTCTATGATGTGCGCCGCGATGATGCCCGTTTTCGGGCCCGGCTTGGTCTGCCCGGCAGCTTTGATGAGCAGCGCAAACACTACCCCGAGCGCCGTGAATTCTCCTCGCTGCAGGTTGAGGGAGCGTTTGCCGACCAGGCGCTGGGCGAGCTGGGCTTTGCGCTGCCACACCCCTGAACGGGGGCAAATTGTTGGAAGATAACCGGAAGGAGTGAGCCGTACTGGCCACACCGACCCCCTTTTTTACTGA